>JAISFN010000013.1 GCA_031263585.1 Prevotellaceae bacterium
TGCTTTTGATCAAAAAAGAACAGTGGAAAATACTAAAACAAGACTTTATATAGTCGGTCAATACTACGAAACCACAAAAACTCAGATTGTAAAAGTCACAAATCTAAATCAACAAAAAAGAGCTGCATAATAATCAAAAAAAAGAGCGCCCTTGTGGGACACCCTCTGTTTATTTTACTTATTTATATTATTTTTTAATTTTGTCGTCATAGGGCGAGTAAACACACGAGAGTTATCAGTCTGGGAGCGCTCAGCTATAGAGGCTGGATTCAAATCAGGAGAAAGCGATTGTTTTCGGATGTGTTGCTGGACAATATTATTGAAATCAGACAGGCGCAGTTTTAGAGATTCCTGCTTAATCACAGGCATGAGCCGTGTGCGAGTAAACAACAGGGTAAAGCGTTTCAGTAAAGATGGCATTTTGGGTTTGCAAACTAAACCCGGACAAGGATGTAAATCTCTACTTGACAGCGAAGATAAAGCAGATCTGCAGGCTGCTGTCAAGTTCCATCGCCAACGTTTGCGCACAGCCAAAGCCGAATGGGAGGCAAGCCGGGGACAATCTGCCAGCGAGATCGCCATGTGTCGTTTTTTAAAAGTCTTAACGGAAGATATAAACGCATGAGGCTTCGTCTCAGAGGTAAACCTGATTGGGGATATTATTGTCGTCAGGTACGGCAACAGCGGAATTGTAAGATTTGAGCAGGACGGGAAAGATAGGCCTTTATTACGGCGATGAACCGCATGTCTGTCCGCAAGGATACATAACCCTATGGGCGGCAGTTTTCAGGAGAGGATATTTATATTTCTGTGGAAAAGGCTTACCGTATCAATTGTATGGGATTTATTGATAGGAAAAGCCAATATAGGGGAATCATGACTGAAAAAAAATATCGGAGCAGAAACGATACTGCAATATCCGGAGGAATTTTCTTTTAAGGATTCAAAAGGAAGCTGTACTGCTTCCGAATAATGCCGGTATTCATAAGTCTAACCTCATAAAATAAAGAATCCCTTTTGGGCAAACAAGAGGATTGTTCGTTACTTTCCTGCCCTTTTAATCTCCGCATTTGAACATTGCGGGAATTGTTTGGAGGAAGTTCAAGAGAGAATGTCTTAATCCGGATGATTATGCCTGCAAGGACAAACTCTATTATGCTACGAATAGAGTTTTGGCTAATCTGGGGAATATTCTATATATCAATTTTAAACATCTTAATATAAAATTATTGTGGGGATTTAGATTTAATCAGTAATGCCTAAATTTTTAACGGCGCCATTAGAAAATTCAGAAATAATATTTTTGTTTTTAGAAATATATTTTGCATTAATTGCCTAAAAAATGACGATTTTTTAGGATCTTTGCTACCACGCGATATAAATCAGGTAGCTTCGATAAATAATATCACGCGGAAGATTTGTGTGGTAGCAAAGGTAAATAGTTGTTTGTTATTCGAAAAAGTTAGATTTATAAAATTTGAACAAACTCTAATTGTCTAAGCTTATTTCATTGTGCTGATCAATTCGCGAGCTAATCTGCATGCTTCGGCATTTGTTTGTATATAATCGTCTAACGTCGGCTTGGCAATAAAAGCAGTATGCTCAATGGTTTTTTCAATTAAATCGCTCATCTGGGTAAAAATTATCCTGTTTTGTAAAAATGCGGCTACGGCTACTTCATTGGCTGCATTTACGGCACAAGCAACATTACCGCCTTGCCTTAAGGCTTGGTATGCAATAGCCAGGTTGCGGAATTTTTTCATATCAGGCTCGCGAAAAGTAAGCTGCGGGTGCTTGGCAAAATTCAGTCGCGGAGTATCCATTTTATCTCTCTTTGGGAAAGTAAAGGCATATTGTATCGGCAGGCGCATATCGGGCAGACCCATTTGCGCTTTTATACTGCCGTCTTCAAACTGTACCATCGAGTGGATAATTGACTGCGGATGAATAATAACCTCTATCTTGTCGGCAGGGATATTAAACAGCCAGTGAGCCTCGATAACTTCGAAACCCTTGTTCATCATGCTGGCCGAGTCAATGGTAATTTTTGACCCCATCGCCCAGCACGGGTGTTTCAGAGCCTGGTTTTTCGTAACTTTCGATAATTCGCTGGTCGGCGTATCTAAAAACGGCCCGCCTGATGCCGTAAGGTATATTTTTTCGACGGCACTCAACTCACCCACTAAACATTGAAAAATTGCCGAATGCTCGGAATCAACGGGTATTATCGGCGAACAATGTTGCGCGGCTAATTGCATAACCAATTCGCCTGCCGCCACTAGGGTTTCCTTATTCGCCATGGCAATAACTTTGCCGGCCTCAATTGCTTTGATTGTAGGCAAAAGCCCCGAATAACCTACTAAGGCGCTAAGTACAATATCTACGGTTTCGAACTGCACAACCTGTTCAAGGGCTTTATCGCCGGCATAAACCTTAATAGGATGTTGAGCCAGGGCGTCAGCTACTTCATGGTATGATTTATCGTTGGCAATTACCACGGCATTGGGCTGCATAACAATAGCCTGCTCGATAAGTAATCTGGCATTGTTATTGGCCGTAAGTATTTCGATCTCAAATTTATCTGGGTGTGCTGCAATCACTTTCAGAGCCTGCGTACCAATCGATCCTGTTGAGCCCAAAATGGCAATCCGTTTTCTCATATAAAGTAATTATATAATAATGTAATAGTTAAGGTAAATGAGCTTGATCTATTTTTATTTAGTTTGAAAGATACTCGAATATGAATTGTTGACAATAAAATTAAAATAGTTGACTGTTTATATATTTTTAAAATATGCCTAGAGGATATGACAAAATCATTATACTAAAAGATGATATATAATTCGGGATCGACCGGTACGCCTTTGTACCATAATTCGAAATGCAAATGAGGGCCTGTTGTCAATTCTCCCGAATTTCCTACAATAGCAATAACATCGCCTGCTTTAACAAGGTCGCCCACCTGTCGCAGTAATTTTGCATTATGCTTATAAATCGAAATAATGTTATCCTGATGCTGTATTTGAATAATGTGCCCTGTTTCAATTGTCCAGTTAGCCATTATAACCGTACCATCCAGCGTTGATGCTACAAACGCGTTAGGTTCGGCAACAACATCAATCCCAAAGTGATTTGCCTTCGTCTCGAAATGCGAAGAAATAACACCTTTCAGCGGAGGGAAGAAATACAAACCGGCAATATCCTTGATCCGTTTATCATCATTGTTTATCGACAGGTTAAACTGCTCCTCTTTTTCCACTTCGATACGCAGTAAAGAATCATTTATTGTTCTTGAATCTTCAAACCGTCGGTTCCGATAGCTGGAGTCAAGTTTTGCTTCCTTTGTTTGCGGGTTTTCACCGGATACAACACGTGTTACATTATCAAAGTATGACGACCAATTTGACAACTCTCTTTCCAGCGAGTCAACTTTCATGGCATTGCTCAGTATTTCACGGCGGGTATCACTATCTGGATAACCGGGAATAAATTCCCGCAAAGGGGTAAAAGCAATCAATATGGTCGTTCCAAAAATCAGGATGACTATCGATAATACCAAGGTAATAAAAACACCCCGTCCCCTTAGCCGTACATGGAAAATTTGCTCAAAAGTAGTATCATTATATATACCCAAACGATACTTATCCTTAAAGTTAAAATGCCTCAACCATTTAAATAGATTACTGTTTCTCGACTTATCTTCCTCCATTATGTCCATTATGTTTCTACTAATAGTTTCTCAAACACTCAACATGTAATGCTAATCAATTACCTTAACATATATTTCATTGCTTTTCCAAAGCCCATGTTTTGTACAATAAGCATGGGCAGTAAGATGCATACTTACTTTAGGAACAATATAGAAGTCTATTTCAGATTTCATTGGTTTATCGCCAAAAGTACCGGGAAAAAAATGAACCTCGGCAATTAATTTTTCCAAACTCCAAAGTTGAATGTAAGTAAAATAATGCTCCGGTGTATTCGGGTGTGTAAAATGATTGCCAACACGTACATTAACTTTCACCTTCTCATTCCGTTTAACGCATGTTTCGCATTTGATAATTGGTGTATGTTTATCGGCATAAACTTCAACGGTTTCCGAACATCCTTTAAACATATCTTTTGTAAAAAGCTTAGGCATGGCTTACATTCTTTAAGAATGCAAAGGTACTAAAAATATAACTACATGTTATTTTTGTTTGCTATTTTGTATATTGATTTGAGTAAAAATTAAAAAATAAACTACTGATAAATAATTTTTTAAATTTATAATTACATTTTTTTGTTTTGCAGCTTTGCAAATCAAATACAAATGTTTACCTTTGCCACCCTAATAAATAAGTTCTTGTTATTATTAAATAAAGAATTTCAGGTCCCTTAGCTCAGTTGGTTAGAGCACCTGACTCATAATCAGGGGGTCGTAGGATCATGCCCTACAGGGACCACAAAAAAAGAAGAGGCTGTCTCAAAAATCCTCCGAATTGTCATTCTGAACAAAGTGAAAAATATAATTTGCTTGATAATAAGATGTATAGCTTTGTTTTGGATGACAGGAACGGATTAGATTCTGACTTTTTAGACAATCTTTTCTTCGTTTTTAGGCGCCGTACAATTTGCACACCACTTTAAGCTTCTCTGTTAAAATGAACAACCCCGGGGCAGAACCCCGAGGTATCAGACTACTCAGTCAAACAGGGAGAGTTGCTCATTATGTATTTTATTATATTCTTTGTCCTTCCTTTGATTTGAAACATATTTCCTTATAACTTTTTTCCTACTATAAAGACCTGCTGTATTTGCATAATAGCCACTTCTCCAAAATTTACCTCCCTAAAGTTGATTCTTTATTGCAGGATATAAAATGAAAAATAGGCTCACCTGCAAAATCCTGTGTTTGTACTATAGGTTAAAAAATGGAAAAGTTTATCTTTGTAGTCTATGAAAACAGAAAATCCATATGTAAAGTTGTTTCAACTCATTCTT
>JAISFN010000033.1 GCA_031263585.1 Prevotellaceae bacterium
TTGGTTCCGGGCTTACAGGATTTGTATTTATATTCCTCCTGAAAACTCTTTTCGCAGTTATTACAACGCCATCTTTGTACCTTTAGCTCGTTATGCCCATGTTTTATCAAATCATCAGCATGGAAAAACTTTTAACCGGTAATGTTTTATCGTTTTTTCCACAAAAAAAATAATTATTAACTAATTTAAGACATTACCAGCGGCTCATTGTTTACTTACGGAGCCTTTGCCCTTATCGTATTGCTCGGCATGCTTACGCTGAAAAACTGTGCACCTCAATCTGATTGTATCGACGTTGGGTGCATCGGTTATATTCTTTGTTGTATCGAACTTTGGCGTATGGTTTTTCGGGAACAATGTACCCCAAAGATTTAGACGGACTGATGGCTTGCTACACAGTAGGAATACCGTTCTTCCATAATGCCGTTTTGGGAGATTTGGTCTATACAGGGGTGATGTTCAGCGCATTTGAGTGGAGTGCGAGAAGATTTTCGCAACTCAAAGTATTATTTATTAAACAATTGTAGCAATACTTTTAATGATTTACAATCAGAATTCTAATCGACATCTTTTAGGCTTATTATCAAGAGTTTGATTCAACTGATAAAGTAAAAATCTTATAGACCTCGCAATACTTACTTTTGATAATCGGTTAATCCCATACTTTACTTATAAAGAAAATACAAAATTAACCCTGACTTTAGTTTTCATAATTGAAGGTACAAATCTATGGGTGCTCATAAAGCTCGGTTCTGAATGAAGTTAAGAATATAACTTATCTGATAACAAGATTATTCCTTTTACTTGGGATGACAAGAACGAGTTAGATTCGGACTTTCGAGACAGTTCCTTTTGTTTTGTACACATTGACAACCAGTCAATTACTTTGGAGCCATGCGATATAGTATTATGGCGATAATTGAAAACAGGATATTAGGTATCCAAACCGATAATAAGGGTGGAGCGATGTTAGCCCGTACAAACATTTCGCTAAATCGTAAAAGTAGGATATAGCTGAAACTTAAAAATATACCTATACCAATATGGAGGCCGATACCCCCGCGCACTTTACGAGACGATAACGACACCCCGATAATGGTTAACACAAATGCCGAAAAAGGTATGGCCGTACGATTGTATTTTTCAATCAGTGCGGCATCCAGTTTCGATCCCCTCATGCGCTGTTCCTCGATATAATCGTTCAATTCGAAGTAATTCATGGAGGTTACGAAGTTATCGCGCCGTTTTAGTTCGTCCCCGGTTAAATTTATGGTAGTATCGATTGCTGCGCCTTTTGTCAAAATTTCACCATTTTCGTAAAAATCGCGGATAACGTAATCGCTCACTTTCCACTTGTTGCTAACCGTGTCCCAGCGGGCATAGCTCGAAATCAACTTCGATTTTAGCTCCCCGTTTTCATGCCGCTCGATACTGAAATTACGGGCCAGGTTGCTATACACTTCAAAATCCGACATATAAACATATATACCCGGACTGGTTTGGAAGTGCAAGTTCTTGTCGCTAAGGAAAAACGGGTTTTTGATGTATTTTTCCTGAAATACAAGCCTTATCCGGTTTGCCGGCGGGATAATAAAGTGGTTTAACGAGAAGCTGAGTAAAAATATTAAAAATGCCGATATGAAATAAGGGTACATCATACGCCGGAAGCTTATGCCACTCGAAAGAATGGCGATAATCTCGGTATTATAAGCCATTTTCGACGTAAAATAAATGACCGAAATAAATACGAATAACGGACTGAACGTATTGACAAAAAACGGTATGAACGTAAAGTAGTAATTGAAAATAATTTCGGTTAACGGAGCCTTTTTGGTTACAAAATCGTCGATTTTTTCGCTTATGTCGAATATGATAACGATAACAATAATCAGAATCAGGGCAAAAAAGTATGTCCCGATAAATTTACGGATAATGTACCAATCGATTATTTTAAGCTTCATAAATATGTGTTTATCTGCTTATTTACCGAATCGCTTCTCAAAAACAAATCGGCGAAACCTAAAGCCTTACCGCCAATTTTTTTACCATTCCGTTTTTCCACTCGTAAAAAGTACCTGCGTTTATTTGTCTACGGGCTTCGTTTACAAGCCACAAATAAAAAGCCAGGTTATGCATACTGGCAATTTGCGCCCCCAACATTTCCTGTGCAACAAACAAATGACGAAGGTACGCTTTTGTATACACATTATCAACAAAGGTAGCGCCATTCAGGTCAATAGGCGAAAAATCGTTACTCCACTTCTGGTTGCGAATGTTGATAATACCATTAGATGTAAACAGCATGCCATTACGCCCGTTACGTGTGGGCATAACACAGTCGAACATATCCACCCCGCGCGATATGGCTTCCAGTATGTTTACCGGCGTACCCACGCCCATTAAATAACGGGGCTTGCCTGTGGGCAGTATACCGTTTACCAGTTCAATCATTTCGTACATTACTTCGGCAGGCTCTCCAACTGCCAGGCCACCTATGGCGTAACCGTCGCGATCGAATGTCACTACATGTTCGGCGGCGGTGCGGCGTAAGTCAGGGTACACACAGCCCTGCACAATGGGGAACAAGGTTTGGCGGTATCCGTAATGCCCTTCGGTTTCGTCGAAACGACGAACACAGCGTTCGAGCCATTGTTGCGTTAAGGCCAGCGATTTTTTGGCATAATCGTATTCGGCCGTACCCGACGGACATTCGTCGAAGGCCATGATAATATCGGCGCCAATGATACGTTGTATATCCATCACGTTTTCGGGTGAAAAAAAATGCTTCGACCCGTCAATATGCGAGCGAAATGTAGCGCCCTCGGGAGTAAGTTTGCGGTTTTCGGCCAACGAAAATACCTGGAATCCACCGCTGTCGGTAAGTATAGGTTTATCCCAGGCTATAAACTTGTGCAAGCCGCCTGCCTGCCGCATAATATCAAGGCCTGGGCGCAAATACAAATGGTAGGTGTTGCCTAAAATAATCTCGGCTTTTATCTCGTTTACCAAATCGCGGTGAAAAACTCCCTTTACCGAACCTATCGTACCTACGGGCATAAAAATGGGAGTATGTACTTCGCCGTGGCCTGTTATAAAACGCCCTGTACGGGCGTATGTATGCGTATCGTTTTTTAGCTGTTCAAACTTCATCGTCAATGAAAAATCAACGCAAAGATAGAAATTAAATTATGGATAGCGGATTAATACAAATTAGGGAAAGCGCATGAAAAAACAATCAAACGTCAAATTATTTATATACAGTAGTATAAATCTAATTATTGATGTAAAAAATGAAAAATACTGGATTACCTGCCTTTACCCTGAATACAAATTGAAAGCCGAGCCTTACAAGCATTCATATAAACAACAAGGATGCCTGTTAATTATTCGGCGTCCTCATTTCACGCATTTTGTTATTTATTTTTTCCAAAGAAAAACTACTTTAAAAGTAGTTGTCGGGGGAATTTGTCCACCATCATAAAAGTCAGATAAAGTTGAATAAAAAGTAATGAAGCCGGGAGTGTATTCATAATCATACAATGCGCTCCAAAGACGCTTGCCAAATTCATTTATTTCTCCATTATATATCGTATAAGGGAGTGGCGTATGAAATTTTCCATCAATCTCCATATACACCATAACAGCTCCTGCATCATACACATAATTTGATAATTGCGGAATATTTATGGCAGGGCTCATGTAAAAGGTATTTAATTGATCTTGTTCTCCTACACGAATCCATTCATTCTGGCGGATAGTATAGTAGTCTACAAACAATTCGGTAGAATCATCACTATCACTACACGCAACGGCTAAAAACGGGATAATCAGTAAAAAAAGCAGTTTTTTCATAATTTGTATTTTATTAAATAATTCAAGTTTCTATTATAAATAAAGTATTTCAATAAAAAAGTCAATCCCTTAATTTTGTAGTTATTAATAAACAAAATCAGATTGACTATGGTTACATAAACCGCTGCAATATACGTATTTTTTGATGATATTCTCAAATCGATGAAGTATAAAGAAGCAAATGAAAGAAAAACTACTACCGATGCAGGGATTATTACCATAGCTTTGCTTGTCGCCCGGTATTTTGTCGGCAACATAGAATCTTCCCTTAGTCTTGTCCGTTATACAAGTTTGATACCCAATATATTTAGCAAAAGCTGGGTTAACCGGAGATTGCATAAAATCGGAGAAGTTTTCAGCGAATTGTTCTTTTATTTTAGACAGACAGTTAAGGAACTTACTGGCAACAGTACATACTGTATCGATAGTTTTCCTGTGCCCGTTTGTCAAAATATACGCAGCAGCAGCTCCCGTATTATCAAAGGAGAACAATACAGGGGATATTGCGCTTCTAAATGGTGTTATGTTTACGGATATAAAGTTCATATGATCATTACTTCTGACGGTATGCCTGTTGAATTTACTTTTACCTCTGCCGGTACTCATGATATTGACGAGTTCGGACAACTGTCGGTAAACCTGCCGCAGGATAGTGAAATACTGTCTGATGCTGCTTATACCGACTACCTATTCGAAGATAGGCTTGCCGACAATGGTATAAAACTCTCTACAGCTCGTAAAACGAACTCTAGACGGATGCATCAGCCTTGGGCTGAATATCTTATGACTAACAGACGAAAACGTATTGAAACGATTTTCAATGACATTGCTAAATACTTGCCAAAAACAATTCACGCTGTTACCGATATAGGATTTTTAAGTAAACTCGCCGCTTTCTTTTGGGCTTACACTTTTGAAAAATTAGACAAACTTAAATTAGCAACTTGAATTAAT
>JAISFN010000141.1 GCA_031263585.1 Prevotellaceae bacterium
CCGGAACTCTCCTTGCCGACAATCACCCATGGAATAAAAACCGCCAGCGCCATGACTATCATCCCTGAATTAGGCAAGGGTTTATCTGCTTTTAAAATATTTTCCAATCTTGTCGGCCGGGCAGGACTCAGACCACGAAACGATCAATCGGCAGGTAAAATCAAATCACGAATAACAATGCACGGAAACAAGTTCTTACGAGCTCCTTGTACGACGCGCATGAACAAACTCCAGAAGCAAGAAGCCCCGATTAGGGTTATAATATATAACTCGTTGGTCAAAAGTAGGGCGACACATTGTTTTTTACTATTTTCCTTTATCTTTGTCCCTTGGCAATAGGGACAATATAGTTCTATTTTGATCTTCATTCAACAAAAATATAAGTTATTCATTCATTGTCAAATTTTTGTAACAGCATACTTTTCAAATCACCATCCGATAGGGAAACAAGTTAAGGAAACAAATACTTAAAAATTCTTAAACCAAATTATTTTTAATGCGAAAATTTTGTTGTATACAATAAAACACTATATTTGCACCGTGAATCACTTCATGTATGTCTTTATACATTCAGTTATAATCAGCTAAATATATTATTTAATCAATTTTAATCAAGGCATTTGGGTAAAAGCAAGCCTATATTCACTTATGTATGAACTTTTCCGGATATTTATTCATTCATCCATATATTTTTTGTTACATTTTGTGTCCGTCAAAATGTAATTAACCAGCCATCAAGATATAACACATGATTACAATAAACATAAATTGTGTCCGATAAAAAAATCATAATACAATCACATTAATCACATGTACGATATTTTAGAATTAAACAAAAAAAGTCTGCCTGAGTTGCAAGACATTGCAAAAGAGTTGAAAATAAAGAAAATAAACTCAATAAAAAAAGAAGATTTAATTTACCGTATTTTAGATGAGCAGGCCATTCAATCGATAAATGAACCCCCTGCTAAAAAAGAACAGAAGAAAACAGCTAAAAAAGAAACGGTAAAAAAACAACAAAAACCATCTGAACCACAAATCCAAGCGGCTAATTCTCCTCAACAAGACAACCAAACATTACCTCCAACCGTAAACGAAACAGAAATCAAAGCTGAAGAAAAAGATATTACAAAAAATAAACCTAAACGGGAACGGATTCGTAAAAATAACGGCGATAGCCAAAAAGTATTATATTCTTCATCCCAAGAAAAAAATATAGCCGATAAACCCGCCGAAAACGAAGTAAAAACTCAAAATCCGGAAACCGGTAAAATAAAAACTGAGCAAGCGAAAACTGAAAAAAATCCTGTAATACAAGCGCCTAAAAAGATAATACCCAAAGATAAACCTGTTGAAAATTCGCCGATTACGAATCTAGTAGATGATGAAGATGTAGTTCCTATTATAGATGAACATCCCGGTAATGATAATTTACTGGAAGAGCCAGTAATGGCTAATAATGAACAACAAAGCTCAGCTCTGATAAAACAGGAAAATCAACAACTGAGTCATAAACAAAACAGCAACCCTAAAAAAGAAAAAGAAGAGCGAATTGAATTCGAAGGCTTGATACAAGCCTCTGGTGTGCTGGAAGTAATAGCCGATGGTTACGGGTTCCTTCGTTCGTCGGATTATAATTATTTGAACTCTCCCGATGATATTTATGTTTCCCAATCCCAAATCAAATTGTTCGGATTAAAAACGGGAGATACTGTTACAGGTATTGTCCGCCCGCCTAAAGAGGGGGAAAAATATTTCCCGTTATTAAAAGTTATTGAAATTAACGGGCGTAACCCCGAGTATATTCGAGACCGTGTACCGTTCGACTTTTTAACTCCCCTTTTCCCTACTGAAAAATTCCATTTGGTAGGCAACGGCCATAATGATTTGTCGGTACGTATAGTCGACATGTTTACGCCTATCGGCAAGGGCCAACGCGGCTTGATAGTTGCACAACCCAAAACCGGTAAAACCATGCTTTTGAAGTCGATAGCCAATGCTATTGCCGATAATCACCCCGAAGTGTACATGATTGTTCTGCTTATAGACGAACGTCCCGAAGAAGTTACTGATATGGCCCGCAGCGTAAAGGCCGAAGTAATTGCTTCAACTTTTGACGAACCGGCCGAACGCCATGTTAAAGTAGCCAACATTGTACTTGAGAAAGCTAAACGTTTGGTTGAATGTGGACATGATGTTGTTATTCTTCTTGACTCGATTACCCGTTTGGCACGCGCATTCAATACTGTTCAGCCAGCTTCGGGAAAAGTCTTGTCAGGTGGTGTCGACGCCAATGCCCTCCATAAGCCCAAACGCTTTTTCGGGGCAGCCCGTAACATTGAAAACGGCGGTTCGTTAACGATTTTATCGACTGCGTTAACCGAAACGGGGTCGAAAATGGACGACGTTATTTTCGAAGAGTTTAAAGGTACCGGTAATATGGAGCTGCAACTCGACCGCCGTTTAAGCAACCGCCGCATTTTCCCCTCAGTTGATGTTACCTTATCAAGTACACGTCGCGACGATTTATTAATGGACAAGGAAACATTAAGCCGCATTTGGATTTTGAGAAATTACTTAAGCGATATGAATTCGATAGAAGCTATGGAGTTTTTACGCGACCGTATGGGTAAAACCAATAATAACGAAGAATTTTTGATTTCGATGAACGGCGAATAGATAATTTGTTGGTAGTAATGTGAAAAGTATGCTGATATAAACACTTGACAATAAGTGTGCTGGTTAGTATTATTGTAAATGAAAAATAAAAATCACACTCCATCGCCCCGATTGCCAAGCAAGGTACAAAGATAAAAAGAAATGTTAAGAAATCGTACGGGAAGCAAAGGAGACCATGTATTGAAGAACAAAGGTTGTCATTCTTCCCTGATACAAAAGATCTTATTGATGCTTGTCCGTGGGATAGGCATCAGGGATATCGCTGAAATTGAGAGAATCAGCATCAAAAAAATATTGTCTGTATTGCTACACTCCACTCCCGTCATATGATCCAGCCCAGGCAGCAGTATTGTGATTGTTTGGAAGTTGATGAGTTTTGGACTTATGATGGGCAGAAGAGCGCCAGGCTTTGGCCATCCATGCATGCCACAAGGCCAGCGGCGAAATCGTAGTGTTTGTCTGGAGAAAACGGGAATGAAAACAGCCAAAGACTTGAAGAAAAATTGTCTGATTTAGGGGTAAACTACGGAAGTATCGCCCGTAATGATTGGAATAGCTTTGCAGTCGCATTCAAGGGCGAAAACCATCGTATAGGAAAGAAACATACCGTAGTATAGAGTGGAATAATTGTCGGCTGAGGCATCGTATCCGGCGGGTACTCCGTAAAACTTGTTGTTTCTCCAAAATAATATGTGAGCGTTTAAAAGTATTTAAAAGTATTTAAAAGTAATTTAAAGCATTTAATCCCGCTTTCTTTTACAGCAATTTCGGCTTTGTTTATTTATACTTCACGCGGAAAGGTTTTGTGCATTGCTATTCTCAAAGAATTGAAATTTCAGCGTTAACAATTCGTTCAAATCTGCGGCATATTTAGTACTCACCTCTTCAAAAAACGTTC
>JAISFN010000163.1 GCA_031263585.1 Prevotellaceae bacterium
CGACACGGTAGTATAATAATTTTGGTCTTGCTCCAAGTCCTGAAGACGCGTAGGAATAGCCGGCTTGTTGGTCAGGTCTTCGTAATTGCCGCTTGTCGCCACTGTTTGTAAACTTGGCTTGTCTTGCAAGTCGTTATAGCTGCCGGAAAAGGCATTGGCGGCGGCCGCTGCGTCCCATTTTTCCCGTTCAGCTCGTGACACGGTAGTGTAGTAGTTTTGGTCTTGCTCCAAGTCCTGAAGACGCGTAGGAATAGCCGGCTTGTTGGTCAGGTCTTCGTAATTGCCGCTTGTCGCCACTATCTGTAAATTTGGCTTATCTTGCAGGTCATTATAGCTACCGGAAAAGGCATTGGCGTCGGCCGCTGCGTCCCATTTTTCCCGTTCTGCTCGTGACACGGTAGTGTAGTAGTTTTGGTCTTGTTCCAAGTCCTGTAAGCGTGTGGGAATGGCTGGCTTGTTAGTCAGGTCTTCGTAATTGCCGCTTGTCGCCACTGTTTGTAAACTTGGCTTGTCTTGCAGGTCATTATAGCTGCCGGAAAAGACGTTGGCGTCGGCCGCTGCGTCCCATTTTTCCCGCTCAGCCCGCGACACAGTGGTATAATAATTTTGGTCTTGCTCCAAATCCTGGAGGCGCGTAGGAATAAATGGTCTGTTGGTTAAATCATCATAGTTGCCGGAAAAATTTGCTCCAGCTGCAGCGCTGTTCCAATATTCTTTCTCTCCATTACTTACTGTATGATACTGCTCGGATTGTGTGAGATCCGAAAGTGCAGTGGGAATAGTAGGTTTGTTGCTTAGGTCATTATAATTACCTGTGGTCGCAACGGTAGACAGGTTAGGAAGTTCTACTGTCTGTGGGGGCGCTAAATATTCCCATTTCACTCCATCCCAATAATAGAATCCAGCCTCGCGGTCTGTTTGATAAACAAGCAAACCTGTGCTTTGTGCATTAGTTTGTATGTACATGCGCTGCACGTACGTCATTCGGGGGACTAATACCCCTTTGTTTTGCGACTGTACATCTAAAATAGCGGCAGCATTGGGCGTAAATTCTTTGTCCCCGATAGACACGCCTTGTCCAAAGGATAGATTAAAATACGCTATAAAAACAAGCGTAAACCATAAATATAATTTCGTTTTCATATCAATTATTTTTTATTATCAAATTCAAAACCGGTTGTTAAATCGGGTTTTAAAACTACCCTTGCATCAAACTGTTTTCCTGTTTTTGATGTGAATCCTTTAATTACCGGTGTTTTCTCTTTTTCAATTAATGCAATAAGTTGTGCGTCGGTAAGTTTTTTTTGAGCTACCGACCGCCACGCGACAAAGCCACATTCCTTATTACATCCAATTCCCTTTTCGAACAATCGTAAATGCTGCTTTTTACATTTCGGGCATAACGGCATCAGCTCCCGCATAGCCTGTTTTTGACTTTTTATGTTTACCTGCACAGTGGAAAGTTCTGAAGTAAGTTGTTTGGCAAATTCCTCAATATCGTACATAAACTTATCATAGCTTAAACTTCCCTTTTGTATGTCTAAAAGTTGTTTCTCCCAATTGCCGGTCATGGCAGCACTGCCGATAGCCTTTTCTTTAATTATATTGTAAACTTCGAGCGCTTTTTCTGTTGGTATCAACTTTTTCTTTTCACGGATAATATACAGTTTGTCCAACAAATTTGATATAATAGCATCCCTTGTTGCCGGCGTACCAATGCCACAATCTTTCATTGCTTCCCGTTCATGTTCATCTACGCATTCTTTTCCGGCAGTTTCCATATAACCAAGCAACGTCGCATCAGTGAATAATGGTGATGGTTTTGTCTTTCCCTCTTTCATTTCAATACCCTTGTTTGGCAGATTTTCTCCGGCTAACAAGACAGGCAAATTAACTCCCTCCTCCTCGGTTTCAGATGCCGCATTTTCTTCATTTTCTTCTTCTCTTTCTTTAGAGGATAATTTTACGACTTCCCGCCACCCGGCTTGTTTGATAACAATGCCTTTTGCGTTGAAATCATACCCTCCGGCCGTAATTACGACATTGGTAACATCTTTTATGCATCTCTCATGGAATGCCTCGAAAAGCCGGCAAACAACCATTTTATAAATACTACACTCCGCTTTGGCTAATTTTTCCAAGTCGGGAATGTTGTCTGTCGGCAGTAAGCCATGGTGATCGGCCACCTTGCTTGCATTGACACAATTTTTAGAAAATGTCGGATTAGTATCGTAAAAAGATGTATTTGTGTTGGTAATATTGAGCATCTTACATTGTTTGATAAGATTGGGAACCGTTGCAAAAACATCGTCCGGAATGTAACAAGAGCCGGTGCGAGGATAACTCAGATATTTATTTTCGTACAACGATTGACAAATTTTAAGTGTTACATCCGGCGTTATACCGTACTTTTTGCTGGCTGCTTTTTGCAGTCCGGTCAAGTCATATAGTAAAGGTGGTGCCTCTTTTTTCTCTTTTGTTTCAACCGTTTTTACCAAAACTTCTGGTAAATTCGTAATGCTATCCCGGATAGCTTCTGCTTCTGATTTTGCTTTAAAATTTGCACCATACCTTGCCTTAAACGCAATGCCGTTTTTTTCTGTTTCCAGGAATACAGACCAAAATGGTTCAGATATGAAATTTTTATTGTCCAAGTAACGCTTGCAGATTACAGCTAACGTAGGGGTTTGTACCCGACCGAGCGAAAACACTTCACCATTATTCACAGTGAGCGTAAGCGCTCTGGTCGCATTCACTCCTACCAGCCAATCCGATTCGCTGCGGGCTTTGGCTGCAAAATATAAATTGTCGAATTCCCTGCCGGATTTTAGTTCATCAAATCCTTTTTTTATGGCTTCGTTGGTCAGAGAACTTATCCATAGGCGCCGGAATGGTTTTTTGCATTCCAGATAATAATAGAGATAGCGAAAAATCAATTCCCCTTCCCGCCCAGCATCTGTGGCAACAATAATTTCGTCTGCCTCGCTGAAGAGCGTTTTGATAACATTTATTTGCTTGGCCACATCAGGTTTGGGCCGTAAAATAAAGTCACCTGACAGTGGTAACGGATCATTCGCCCACTTATTGGTCGCTGTTTTATGTGCCAATTCGACAAGATGCCCGTATGCCCATGTCACTTTATAGCTATTACCTTCCATATAGCCATCGTGACCGGAAGTGGCCCCAATAACCCGGGCGATGTCTTTTCCCATACTGGGCTTTTCTGCTATTACTACTTTCATGATATTTAATATTTTACAGTTTTCTTCCTTTTTTTGTTTTATTTTCAGGTGAAAAAGATTTTGTAGATACAATATTTTGTAGTACCTTCGTAATTAATCCTTGAGGAGTGGCCAACGAAGAGGTTGGATTAGAACTATTCTTACAAGGATTTTTTTCTACTCCCTGATTTCTTTTTTCAAGGAGTTTTTCTTTTATTGTAACCTCGTGGACATATAACCTATTGTCTCCTATTTTATTCTGACGCACCACTACTACTCCCACATATTCCATATTGGCAATAGATATTGGAGCTGCAATCATAGCACTCAAAATCTTCTCATCCGCCTTATAGTTTCCCAACTTTAAAATAACAATCCCCTTCCCTATGATCGCCGGTACTGCTGCAAACGCTATAGCTTTGATTCGTCCTATTCCATGAGCAAAATCGTCATCAATTCCTTTTTTATCCAATATTATATCGCCATATGCCGGCGATATAACCTTATTACCTATTGAAGCATAATAAGCGATAACTTGTTGTGTAAGCGTCAGACCTTCCTTTTTTTGGAATTCGTCCCCAGTCAAAATTGCTACTGGTTCGCCATTTAATAGAAATTCCTTTTGCTGTAATAGTTCTATTTCTTGTTGTGTATTCATTCGGTTTTATTCTTCGATTTTTTCTTCTTCGATGGTAAAATTGAATGTTAAAATATGAGTATTTTCAAAAGAATCATAAAAAGTCAATTCAAGTTGATGTTGTTGTCCTGATGTGGGCGTAAAGTAAAACCGGAAAGGTTTTTTATATACCTGGTACGCATCGTTTGGAACAAACACAGTGCCCGTTTCGTCCACCAGCATTCCTTTCCCCGTATATTGGAAGTAGCGCATAAAATATTCCGTATCATCGTAACTTCCATCTTTACTGCTTTTGATTTCGAGCCGTAATTCCACAGGCTCGTTTATAGAAACTGTAGTATAATATGGCAACACAGAAACTTCGAAATCAAAATTTGTTCGTATAGCTAACTCATCGTTACAAGCCGTCGCAGTAAATAGCAATACCGCTAATAAATATATGTATGTATATTTTTTCCACATAATATTTAATCCAAAATAAATTTGATACCCAGTCCAATTTGTGTGTGAAACATAGAGATATTAGAACCGCCGTAAAGCCGTTCTTTTACCAAAAGAAGCAAAACATATTTATCATCCAGATAATACTCTGCCTCTAAAGCAATAGCACCGCCATATATCCAGTGATCCTGACTGGTAATTATTGCGCCGGTTGACAAGTATTTTTTGTTTAAATTAATGGTTTCATATCCCGTACCGATATGCATGCCGAAAGCAAGGAAGAAACTTTGTGCATTATCATTCATAAAGCGGAAATAATATCCCGCTTCTCCGGTAAACTGCATAACGGGGATGTTGTCATTTTCGTAATTATAGTTACGCTGTAAGTATTCTACATCGAACACTACTCTGTTCTGCGACTTAGTATATTTGGCATAGCCGGCATGAATGAAATAGCCATTATGTTCAGTCATACCACCCCCTACTTGAACGCCCTTCATTCCGGGCAAATAACGTTGCGCCATAGACGGGAAACATGCACATGTCAAAAGTATTATTGTAAATACTTTTTTCATAACTCAGTTGATATTAAAGTTGGTAATTTCACGTGCGCGCACCAAATCTTTGTTTTCCACATTAAACGTGAGGTGTCTGCCACCGTTGGCTTCATGGAGGTCAACTTGAAGCGTTTTGCTTTCCATGATTGTGAAAACAGGAATGGCAAAGACCGTCGATTCCGTGGCTCTCCCTTTCACTACCGTTACCTGGTTCAATGACCTTACAGGGGACAATACTAACTCTTGTGTAGTTGTCCTTTTCATGGTTTTTTTATCAACTATTTTATAAGTTAAATAATCAATATTATAATCAACCGAAGAATTGTTCTTTATCTCTGTATGGAAATAAAGCATCCCGCCATAGCTATAGATGCCTTTCAGCAAAAACTGAACGCCAAAACCACGCGCACCAATGTGCCTTATAATTCTAAAATTATTTTTTTGAATAGCCTGCATAATAACCCGTACAAGTTGTGGCGATTCATTATTTAATTCTTTCAAATGTACTTCAATGGAATTATTCGGACGATTAACTGTAGAACCGTCATGCAGGAAATCCTGCATCTCCACATTTAATTTATCGGGCTCGTCGGCATATTTAACGTTGAATGTGTAGTAATATCCGTTATCTGTTATTACTGCTAAATTCGTTTCTTCAGAAAAGTTTTCTTCGGCAGCTTTAACCCGCAATACATTTTCGGCATCACCGGCGACACCGGCAATAATTTTATTATTGCCTAAATCAACATATCGTATAGATGCCGGGAAAAGAATATGCGTTGTTTTATTATATGTTACTTCCAATCCGAGAGGTGGTATCATCTGGCTATATTCTATTTTTTTTGTCAAACCGCTAAATTTATCGTTAAACCCTGAAGGCTCTATTTTCTTACGGTCTTTGTCTTGCGCAAATGTCATCGAAACGACTGTGAATGCTAATAATATTAAAATATTTTTTTTCATAAATGTTATTTTTTTGAAATTACTAAAAACACACGATGACCGTCCTGAACTGTGACTTTTATCTCTTGCAACTTTTTAGCAGCAAACCTGCTTACGCCACTTATTATTCCTCTCCCCACATCTGTTTTGATTTGTTCAGCAGCGTTAGGTTCGGATGAAAAAACAGAAATGCTCTGTTGTGTCGTAGCACCAACAGCCGTAGCTACATCTGCTCCGATTTCTCTCATAGCGTCTTGTTCAAGAGAACCCGGCAAGCACAGCCCCGGTTGCCCATCGGCCGCATCATATACATCCAGTGTCATGGGGGTCACTATCCCTAAATATTCAATACTCGAAACAGTCGCATACAACCGCTCAACATCTATTTGGCATTTTGCCACAATAACAGAATTTTTTGGTAAAATTCGCTGTCCTACCTGTATGGGTTCCGAAAGGCGTAAACGAAGATTTTGCCCATGGCTAACTACTTGCTGCCCGAGTGTAGTCGCCCTGATAGTATTTTTTTGCTCAGTGGCAATATTATCAAATCCATAAAAGTGTCCATGCCGGCTATTTTGGTTGAGTGAAGATACAACATTTATTTCGGCGACACTTATCGGCATTACTGCTGCTGTCGGCGTCGCATCTTCACCCTCGGAGGTTGATATAACATTTTTTTGAGCTTGGATATATGGTGCCATTTCTGCCTGCACTTGCGCTATTTTTAAGTTGCCCTCTTGCTCTCGTAATTTTTCTTCGAGTTCCCTGATTTTTTCCGCTTGCTCTTCTGTCTTTTCTCTTTCATTACTGCTTGTTGTAAGAACATTCGTCAACCCTGACAATGTATTATCCGCATTCTTGCGGGCTTGTTTCGCGCGTTCTAATGCTAACTCAGTATCGCTCATACGTACACTGTCTTTTTTTGTACCTTTAAGCGTCAAATCTATTTCTTCATCCAAATCCGGGAACATATCTGAGAGAACCATGCTATGGTCATCTTCTATGTATGCTTTCTCTTTTTCAGGAATTTCTGAATTCTCCGGATCCGGTAACGTTTTATTGAGTTCGTTAAAATCTATATTTCCACTGTCAGTTGGGGAAAAAATAAGATACAGCAAAAGACATCCTATTAAAGCGATGCCGCTGTAGGCAAGATATTTTTTTATCTTTTGTTTCTGATTCGATTGCATGGGATTTTATTTTAAAAAGATTTTTAATACATTAATTACAAACATCAATATCGCCCCAAAAAAACTAATGAGTAGTATGGCCTTTTTTTCTTTTGGGCTCATAGAAGTAAATATTTGCCTTACTTTATTTGTCTTTTCAGGCTGTTTTTCAGGTTTTGTTTGTCGCAACTGTTCGTTTTTCATATTAATTTCTTTTTTCGCGTGATAATTCCTTGTTTTCAAGTACTTTGAATTGTATGATTAAAAAACCGTGCGGATTATTTTCACTGCGTATGGTGTTTTCCAAATAACAAGTAGTGATAAGGCTGCGTGTTGTAACATTACTGCCCCTTGTTATAAATTGTTGTGCATAAGTATTTGCCTCATACGGATATTCCTCGAAATTGAATTTTATACTGTCTACCTGTATACGTTGTAAAGTGTTGGTTGAAATTAACCGTCGGTAATACTCTGCTTCTTTCAGGTCATTGAAATAGTCGTATGCACTCCGGTCGGCTAAATACAGAGCACGTTGGATATTGTGATTCAGCGCTGCATTATCCGGCGACAGTGTAAAAAATAACTCATGAAACATTCTTACATGATTGTGCGCTTCGGCCGGCCGGTTCTGAGACATATCCTGAGACAAGGCCAACATTAATGATTTACCCTTGTCCAATACGTATATTTTCTCACGCTCCTTTGCAATCATTTTATCGGAAGAATATTTAATATAAATGACAATGACAGCACATACGATTACTGTTAGTATACTTAACAATCTCGTTAATTGAAATGCTGTTTCGATATTTTTTAAAGATTTAAACATTTTACTTTTTAAATTTGCTAACCATATTCTTGATACTGTCTTTAATATTTCCAGATATTCTTCCACTGGCGGCAGCCCCGGCGCCACCGGCAAGTAAGGCGGCTTTTCTTGCACCTTGCAGCGTGCTGGCTAATTCCAAAGAACTTGCGCCACCTTGCACTATCCAAGTGGCGATGGTGGGAATAGACAGGTAGGAGTAAAAGCCAATTACATAAAAAACAACGAGCATTACCGCCATTGCGGTAAAACTCATTCCGTCAGTGCCAATAAGCGTTAACTTTGCCAACACGCCTTCGGCTTGGGAGAGGATAATGCTAATAATATTGCAAACAGGTGCCCACAGATAAATACTAATGTATTTCGCAAACCAGTTCGATAAGCTGTTTTCAAAGCTTGGAAATAAACTCAAAGTAAAAGCTATGGGGCCGACCATGCCTAGAATTATTAAAAAAAATAATCGCAGGAAGTTCATAATAACATAAATGGCCTGTTTTGCAAGCGATAATATTTCTAACAGGAATTTCAGCAAAAATGTCCCTATATTAAACATGATATTGCCAATAGAGTCTCCAAGTTTTTCCCACCATTTTCTATCTGTTTTATCCTGTTCTTTTTTTCTATCCTCTTTTGCTTTGTCAATGACTTGGTCTATTAAATTCTTGTGTTCTTGTTGTACATCGCTTACTAATTTTATCGTATAAGTTCTAAGTGGAGAAAGAATATAATGTGTCGGGGCGATTACAGTGTTGTTAAAATTTAAACATAGAAAAACAATTACCAATGGCTTTAACAGGGGGTATATGTCAATAGGTTCATTCCGGGCCAAAGCGCCCCAGGTTTTACTTGCAAAATAAAATAATGCCCCTATCCCTATAATGCCAGCTACTATAGAGCCTATGTCGCCTATTCTTCCTGACAGGGCGTTAAAAATATCTTGAAAAACTTTTTCGAAATCTAAATTAAACATGACTATAAAAAATTAAAATAGAAATAATTCCACTATTGAGCCAAGAATAAATACCGTTAAAGCAGATACAAACCATATAGCGGCTGTTTTACCCAGTCCGTCTTCTTCAAGGTTAAACTTGCGATATACCTTAAAAGCGCCAATAAATGCGATAAAGGCGGATAGTGCAAAAAACAGTTTCTTTAAAGAGTCATATAACTCGGTGGTCTTTTTTGCAGCGCTTCTAGCTGTGTCTGTTTCTGTATTTTGCCCAAATGCTGTTGACAGGACATAAGCCAACTCCGCACCAAGTGTCAGTTCCTGTTCCTTATTCGCATAATATGTTTCCAGCGCACCCAATAATCCGCTTCTATTCATATAATCTATTTTTTTGCGCTGTGTAATATCACGCATTGTTTGTTGCATTTTTGCATCAAGTTCCTCTTTTATTCTTTTTGCTTCTCTGGCAGCAGCCTCAATGGCATCTATTCTTTCTTTGTCTGTGAATCTCCATTTACTTGAAGTTACATAATCTTTAATTTTTCCCACGTTCCGTTCTCCTTGCTGGATGGAGGAAGTTAAGTAATCCATAAGTGATGTCAGCTCGCTCAAATCGAACGTATTTGATCTTACTGCCTGCTTGTAAATATCCGATGTTCTTTGTATGATATTTATTAAACTTTGTGCCGCATCAATTATCTCTTGTATATCATAGATGTACTGATTTATTTTATCAAAAGTTTCCTTGACCGCTTTCATCCCTTCGTACGTTTGTTTTAAAACCGTCAATTGATTGAGCAATTGAACGCCGCTCCTTATGGATTCTTCAAGGCCTTTGAAATGGCCTAATATGCTTGCAGCGGTATGTGCAGGGTCTGTCACGACCATTTGTCCCGAAGAAGGCAGCAACGGCGTAAACGAAAATAATAATACAGCAATAATTTTTTTCATCATTTTATCTTCTTTTTTTCCTGAACCATATCACGAATAGCCATCTCCAAATCTCCATTATAGCGTTCGTTAGCAAGATTGAACAGGGCTGTTTTTTCTGTTTCTTCGGTGCTGTATGTTAAATAGGCCTCCGGAGACACTTCCACGCCATACACTGCCGAGTGCGCACCATTCAAATCAATATATATTTCCCGGTATATACGGTGTGAATCCAAGTTTTGATTAAGTGACAGTACTTGCGCCTTCTGCTTTTCCGTCAGTCCGAGCAGTGCCTGGATGTCTTCAAACCGGTTCATGTATTTTCGTTGGTCGCATAATATTTTGCAGTCCGAATTATTAATGATAGACTGCTTTACGATTTCCGAATGAATAATGTCCTCGACTTCCTGTGTAACGATAATAGCTTCACCAAAGAATTTCCGGACAGTTTTAAACAAGTATTTTATGTATTCTGCCATCCCCTCTTTGGCGATGGCTTTCCACGCCTCTTCGATTAAAATCACCTTGCGTATGCCTTTTAATCGGCGCATCTTATTGATGAATGTTTCCATAATGATGATAGTAACCACAGGAAACAGTATTTTATGATCTTTGATATTGTCCAGTTCAAAAATAACGAAGCGTTTGTTCAATAAGTCCAGTTGCTTGTCGGAGTTCAATAAATAATCATACTCCCCGCCTTTGTAATAGGGTTCAAGGACGTTTAAAAAATTGTCGATATCAAAATCTTTGTCTTTTACTTTTTTCTTGGCAACAATTTCCCGATAGGTATTGCCGATATATTCGTAAAACGTATTAAAACATGGAATGATGGACTGGTCTCTTTTTATAAGCTCAAGATAGCCGTTTACCGCATTGGATAAATTCACCTCTTCCGCCCGCGATGACGTTTCCGTGTCCTTTTTCCATAGCGCATAAATAAGCGCCTTAATGCTCTCTTTCTTTTCAATGTCAAAGATACCGTCATCCGTATAGAACGGATTAAATGTAATGGGATTTTCTTCGGTGTAAGTTAAGTAAATGCCGTCTTTGCCTGCTGTTTTTTTGTTTATCAATTGACACAACCCCAAATAACTATTGCCGGTATCCACGAGTACAATATGCGAATTTTGCTCGTAGTATTGCCGCATGATGTGATTGGTGAAAAAACTCTTGCCGGAGCCGGATGGCCCCAGTATGAATTTATTCCGGTTTGTGATTATCCCGCGTTTCATCGGCGCATCCGATATATCCACGTGTAATGGCTTACCGGTGCTCCGGTCGGTAAGTTTAATTCCAAACGGAGATAATGAATCTTTTTGGCATGTTTCGTAGGTAAGGAAACAGGTGGCAGTTTCCAAGAAGGTCATAAAAGTGTCTTCGCTCGGAAAATCCGCCGCATTGCCCGGAATCCCTGCCCAGAACAGCACAGGCGCATCAACAACATTGTGGCGGACCTTACAGTCCATTGCCATGATTCGGGTGCCTACATCATACCCAATCCACTTAAACTCGGCATCACTATCTGCCCATGCGATAACATTGAAATGCGCACGAACCGTTAGATGTCCCCCTTCATGAATGGCATTTAGAAATGCTTCTATTTGCTCATGATTTACCATGTTGGAACGGGACAGGCGCGACAGCGAAAACATCCGTTTGCTTTGTGATTCCAGTTTGCGGATATTCTCCTGGTGATTACCAATCATTATATATTGGTTATATATGTGATTGCATGGAAGCAATAATCCTACCGGAGCAGCATAACTGAGCATACATGCACTTTTATCGGTTGATAATTTTTCATATTTACAGTCAGGACTGACCACAAAGGGTAAATCATCTATGTCCGACAATGTATGCAGGCATACTTTTTTATCACCGACAACGATATTTTCAGGATTAAACTGGATGTCTTTGAGTACTACTTTTTCTGTCGTGTCGTCAAGGGTGATGTATTTGTCCAGTAAACTACAGATGTCGACTTCTTCGGTTAGCCTCTTTATTTTAAAATAAGTACTTTCACTTAAAATACTGGCAAACTGTCCTACAGTTTCCTCAAAACTGCTTATCACATCGGACGAAAGCATTTCGCGAGGGACTAACCGTCCCCGGCAGAGTGTTGTGGTCAAAGACATTTTTCGAGCATTGGCTTTTGTGGTCTTTGTAATAAACAAGTAGCACTTATGCGACAGGTAGGGGCGCTCAATAAAGTGCATCTCGTGTGTTTTTGTTAAAAAATCACCGGATTCATGATGCGGCGTGTAAGTTTCCGCTGTGAACCAATCCTGTTTATGGATTACGGTGTAATCCGGAAGTATTTTTATGGCCTTGGTAAAGACCGCATGAGCGCTTGCATACTCTTCCTGTGTAAGCGTAAATATCTCCGGCAGCTCAAGAACGAAAGGGATCGTCACGTCTGCATACTTGGATATAATAAATCCATTCTCCACTTTATAGATGGGGTTGCGATTTTCAATTGTACTGGTTGGAAAAATATTTTTCATGGCCTACTTTTTAATGACCATAGCACCCACATGGCCAAACCTATTATGCCTATTCCTGTCGATACCATCGCTATTGCAATGTATTCTACAATAGGGTCAGGCTTCAATAAAAGCAATGATAAGATGCTCAATTCGGCAATTATCAAAGCCATCGTTGTTACAATCTTAACCACTAATATCAATACTTGTTTTTTCATTCTCACTTTTTGTTTTAATAAAATGTATAGAAAGAATATGTTTAAAACTCCTCCGGGAAATCAAGAAGCGAGGGCATCGGCGCCACGCCTGTTTTTTCATCAATCCATATTGGCCATATTTGGCGTTCATGCGAAATACTGAAACTATAAGCATAAGCGCAAGTCCAAGTACGGTAATGAGGCTGCCTGCAAGATTCACATTAAGCATACGAAGTATTATAAAGAGCATAAACAGGATAATAATACCCACGACGAAATATACCAGATATTGCGCTCGTAAACCTTTAAACTCAACGGTTTTATTTATGCCCTTAAATACTTGGTATTCCATCCTACAAGAATATTGCTTTAATAAACACGCCAACGGCTGCTAAAAACAATGCCGCGCCGAACCACGCGGCGGCTAATTTCGTCGCATTGGGGTCTCCGGAACTCCACTTTGAGTAAACGATAAAACCGCCAATAATACCTACAATCGCAGCGATTGCAAGCAATGCTTTGTACGCTGTGTCATAAAGCCCGGACACCTCTGAGGTCGTCGTGTTCAACGCCGTTTTTGCTTTTGCAATACCGGAAGTTTGCGCGGACAGTTCTGCCGGAACGAGCAGCATAGCAAAGCAAGTCATGAATAACACGACATAAATCTTTAAAAGTTTGTTTTTGATTTTTTTCATTGCATTTAAAATTTAAGAATTAATGTTATTAAATATTTCATCTATACGTCGGGATATGTCTTCTTTTGTTTTTACCATTTTTTCAAAAAAATCCGTATCTTCTATCTGCTTAATGGTTCGCCTTGCATCCTCTAAACTTTTATTGTCAAAATCAGACAACGGTTTATCGTCTTCAACTATAGCGACCATTTGCTGCATTTCTTTAAACCCGATAATACTTCCCTCTTGGGTAACGTTGTCATCATCGCCGGCGCTGTCATCAAAGGAAAGATCACCCATCTCATCCATTTCAATACTCTCATACTCCACTTCAAAGTCATCTTCCGATAAAGCGCTTCCCATTGTATTATCTTTTATTGGTATTTCTGTGGGTTCTTCCAATTGAAAAACATCATGTGTGGCTCCCATCAACTCCTCCGGCAGCAGTTCCTGCTTTCCCTGCTCCGAAAAGAGCAGGGTTTTTACAAGCATACTAACTAAAATCCAAACCGACATCATACCAATAATATAAATCATAAAAATCAAAATATTGTGACCGGCCTTTCTACAAGCCACACTTCAAAATCTTCCCTATATTTGTTAAAATGCTCCAAAAGGATATTATCCACATATGCGCCTACGGCTATTTTATTATCGAAGACACGGGCGATAATGCGTTCGGCTATATTTAATGTGTCTTTACTGACTCCAACATTTGTCCTAAAAATACCACAGATATCCCGGCTTAAAAATTTTTTCTCATACGTATTTTTCTTCCCATTTCCGTGAACTTCCTTTGAAGGAAATGACTGTTGTCCGGCATCTTCGCCATTCGTCTTCTTTTCTTTTTCAGGAAATTCAACAGGATTTTCTATAGTAGTGACCACCTCCGGCGTTGCTTCTATTTTCCCGGTTTGCTCCTGAAAATTGCCGGCCATACGCGCTAATACATCTGCCTCATTTAATAGTTTTTTTGCCATAGTTTTCACTTGTTCACTATCTCAAATATTTCATCGCATAAATAGCCGACACGACTTTCTGAAAGCATAGAATATGAAGGTGCAAGCAGGGTTGACCGGAAAATTCCTTCCCGTGAATAATCAATAGCATCTTTGCGAAATCGCAATAGATAGGGTATTTTGGTTTCAAGAATCGGAATATTATATTCTGCCAACAGCTTATTGTAGGCGTCATACAACTTTGTTTTCTCTCGTCCATCCACCATGTTCCAGAATGCGTACGACTTTATTTCTTCAAATTGTCGAAGCATTAACAGAAAGCTTAAAGAACTTTCCAAAGCAGTCCTGTCTGCGGAAAGAGGGGCGAAAATATAATCCATCTGTTGAATTAAATTTAAAATTCCGGATTGGTTAACTGTTCCCGGCAAATCAAAAAATATGTAATCCAAATTTTTTTGTTTAAAGGCGATTTCTTCGGCGGTTTCTATAGCCGAAGCCGTGGTGGATGTTTCAACAGTATAAGATGATTTATTATGTTCCGAGAATTTTGTTATCGCAAGCTTTTTTAAAGCCTCGTTTTTAGGAATGTTTTCCAACTCCCGCTTGCGCATATTCGCAACGGAGAGTTGCGGATAATCACAATCAATAATCGCCACATTGCGTTCTAATAAATAATGGGCAATACTCGCAGCAAGAACGGTGAAAGATGATTTGCCTGCTCCGCCTTTTTGCGTGGCGAACGATATATAAACAGGTTTTTTATTCCCATTGCTCATAATAACCTTTATTTAAAATTCAAAATTTCTGCAAAGGTAAAAATGTTTTATAATATATACAAATATTTCAACGATAATTTCTATAATATATTATTTTTTCGATTTTTATTATAATATAATAAGTTAATAATTAATAAAATATAAAATAAAATATAAAATAATATAAAAATATAATTTTGTATAATAAATTAATTTTATATACATTTGCAGAAAAGTATAAATTAAGAATACAAATTGACAAATTATATATAATTGATAGATTATTTTTTTTATGATTTTAAAATTTCGTGAAATTAAAATTTTAAATTGTACCACAAACAGGGGAACTTCTCAAGAAGTTGGCAAGGTATGTTTTTGTAGGACAAACGGAACGTTGTACTACAAAAACCCTTGCTCTGCGAGGCTGAAAATTTACTCCGAAGTCGTAAATTTTGACATTTTTTTTCAAAAAAATAATACTTTTTATGGCGTTGCATAGAAAATACAGTATCCGCTTTACGGAAAAGGAGAGCGTCGAATTAGATTACTTATTGAATAAATATAACTTTCAAAAAGTGTCTTCATTTATCAAAAAATGCGTTTTTCAAAAGGAACTTCATGTGATTTCTTACGACGAAAGTTTGTATGATGTCATTGATAAGCTCAATGATATTTTATATCAATACCGGAAGATTGGTGCAAACTATAATCAAGCAGTAAGGCAAATCAATAAAGCGTTTAACGAGGAAAAGGGGAAACAGTTATTAAGCAGGTTGGCACAAAACACCATCGAACTTGTACAAATTACAGAAAAAACGATAGTGCCGGTTGTGGCCACATTGGAGAAAAAATATGATAGCAAAAATTAGTACGAGCAATAGTCCACGGGGAGCGCTTAATTATAATTGCGAGAAAGTGGGAGAAGGACACGCCCGAATTTTGTGTACAAATAAAATTTGGCAAAAAGAAGGCGCTGCTGCCGCAGAACAATTAGCCCGAATGTTTGAAAAGAAAGCTGCGATCAATAAAAACACCAAAAACGCATTTGTTCACATATCTTTAAATCCAAGCCCTGAAGACAATTTAACAGATGAACAATTAACCGAGATAGCGCAAGAATACATGCAAAAAACAGGCTATGGGGAACAGCCTTGTATTATATTCAAGCATGAGGATATTGACCGGCATCACTTGCATATTGTAACTACAAATATAGATGCGCAGGGTAAAAAAATAAACGACAGCAATAATTTCTATAAAAGCAAAAAAGCAACGGCTGAGATAGAAAAAAAATACAATTTACATCCGGCAGATATGAAAAAAGATTTAAAAATATGGATGCCGGCAAGAACAGACCCCACTAAAAATATATCAAGCCAAATCCGATATACCGTAAAGCATTTAATAAAAAACTATCATTTTCAGTCATTCAACGAATTTAAAGTATTGTTGTCATTATACAACATAGGTGTACAGGAGTTGAACGGTGAAGCGAACGGAGCGCCTTATAGTGGATTGATTTATTTCGCCACTGATGATAACAAAAACAGATTGGCCAATCCAATTAAATCATCCTTGCTGGGCAAGTTCGCCGGAGCCGCCAACCTTTCCAAAAAATATACCGGCTCTATCCCATTACTAAAAACATCATCCGAACAGCTAAAGGATACACTTTCCAATGCGATGAAAATAGCGAGTACGGAAAATGACCTTACAGGCATTTTGAAAAAGCGCAATATTGATTTGATTTTACGAAAAAATGACAATGGGCGCATATATGGAGTGACCATAATTGACCACAACACAAAGTCAGTTATGAATGGGTCACGGTTAGGGAAAGAATTTTCCGCAAACCGTTTCCAAGAATTGTTTTCTACGCCTGACCATACCCAAAAATCAACAGGCGAAAAGACAGTAACACCGGAGCAACCGATATTTTCTTTCACTTCAGAAAGTGTATCTGTCAGTTTAATGCCTCGTTTTGCGGGTAGCGGCCCCTCTGTCCCCAAGAAAAAGAAGAAGAAAAAAAAGAAAAATATATAATCCTGTTGGAATGAAAATTAACACTATCATACCCGGCGACGCATTGACCGTCTTAAAGACACTACCGGATAACAGCGCAGATTGCTGCATAAGTTCGCCTCCATATTGGGGATTGCGTGACTATGGCGTCCCCGGTCAAATTGGCCACGAACCCACACCGGAAATATACATGCAATCTTTGTTGAAAATATTTCGCGAGGTTTGGCGCACATTGAAGCCGTCAGGCACATGTTTTATCAATCTCGGAGATACATACGCCGGAAATGGCGCCGGAACAACGAAAAATGCAGACATTTCCGAGTATATCCGCAGGTCAAAGCAATCATACGTACTGCCGAATGGAGTGGCAAAATCAGCTATATTTCGTGGGACAAGCATGCACAAAAGCACCTTGATGATACCTTACCGTTTTGCGTGGAAAATGGTCCTTGACGGTTGGACGTTACGAAACATAATCATCTGGCACAAACCTAACCAAATGCCGAGTAGCGCGAAAGACCGGTTCACGGTTGATTTTGAGCCGGTGTTTTTCTTTGTAAAGTGTGGTAAGGGCTATTACTTCAATCAGCTACTTGAGCCATATACAAAACCGATTAACAGGTGGGGTGGCAATAAGTTTAACGCTTTGCCCGGGAAAAGCGCATGGTCGAACGCCACCGGGCAAAAAATGTATCGCAACCGCGACGTACGCCCCAATCCCAAAGGGCGCAATATGCGCACAGTATGGTCTATTAACACGAAACCTTTTAAGGGTGCGCATTTCGCAACATATCCCGAAAAGCTAATTGAGCGACTATTGCTGGCCGGCTGCTCCGAAGACGGCATCGTACTCGACCCCTTTATGGGAGCAGGCACCACCGCCGTTGTAGCAAAAAAGCTAAACAGAAATTTTATCGGAATAGAATTGAATCAAGAATATTGTGAAATGGCTGAGCAGCGGCTAAAAACAAATTAGAAATATTAATTATGAAAACGATAGTAACATTTTCGGGCGGAAAGGACAGTTTGGTCGCACTCCTATGGATACGAAACAACTTTACACAGAAGTTTACGACCGTATTCTGCGATACCGGCTGGGAAAATCCTGTCACGTATCGCTATATCGACGAAGTGGTGGAAAAATTAAAACTCAACCTCGTCAAACTCAAATCAAAGAAGTTTAACGGAATGATGGATTTAGCGATGAAGAAAAAGCGCTTCCCTTCATCACAACGCCGCTTTTGTACATCAGAACTAAAATTAATACCGACAATTGATTATTTGTTAGATGAAGTTAAAGACAGCTTCATGGTTATTCAAGGCATCCGGGGCGCTGAATCCGAAGGCCGCGCAAAGATGGCGACGCAATGCAATTATTTCAAATACTACTTTGAGCCATACGGACGGGACAAAAACGGCAAAGATAAATTTCATACCTACCGCCGTAAAGAAATTCTATCCCTTTCCAGAACCCGCGCAACCGATGTGTGGCGCCCGGTGTTCGATTGGACGGCGCAGCAGGTTATCGATTATATCCTTGACAATGGATTGGAGCCTAATCCACTCTATAAAATGGGATTTAAACGAGTGGGGTGTTTTCCTTGCATCATGTCCACAAAGCCTGAAGTTTATCAAATAATACAGCGATTTCCAGAGCGAATTGTCGAGATAGCCGAATATGAAAAAGTATGTAAAAGTTCTTTTTTAGGGCCTGATGCCATCCCGAAGCGATTTTACAAAGGGGATTACCCTCTTATCACAGACGTAGCAAAATATGTGCGTTCAGAATATGCACGCGGTACTCTTTTCGATAAAGTAGAAGGAACAACGCCATTTTCTTGCATGAGTTATTATATAGGACTTTGTGAATAACAAAACACAATAAACCTTTTTATGATGAAAATTGGACTGATAGATGTTGATGGACATAATTTCCCCAATCTGGCGCTGATGAAGCTGGCTGCTTATCATAAGGCGATGGGTGACCGTGTAGAGTGGGTAAATTATTTTGAGCGATATGACAAGGTATACCTTTCGAAGGTGTTCACGTTTACATCCGATATTTACACCAGCATACAGGCCGATGTAGTGGAGCGAGGAGGTACCGGTTACGATATACACAAAAAGCTACCCGCAGAGATTGACTGCATGCAGCCGGATTATTCAATTTATCCGGTCTGTTCTTGGTATGATGGAAAAACGGCATACGGCTTTCTTACTCGCGGTTGTATTCGTAAATGTTCTTGGTGCATTGTTCCACAAAAAGAAGGAATGGTAAGGCCATGTCGGGATATTGAAGATATTTTGCAAAGAAGAAACGCCGCCGTTCTGATGGATAACAACATTCTGGCAACTGGCGAATATGGTATCCAGCAGTTGAAAAAGATTGCTGAAATAGGCTGCAAGGTGGATTTTAATCAGGGATTGGATGCCCGATTGATTGTTTCAAACCCCAATATTCCTAAACTGCTCTCAAAAATAAAATGGCTAAATCCCGTCCGGCTGGCGTGTGACAGTAGCGCTATGATGAAGATTGTTGAGCAAGCCGCCGTGCTGCTGCGTAGCGCCGGATTAAAGCCGACCTGCTTGTTTGCTTACGTTCTTTTGACCGATTTACAAAGCAGCTATGAGCGAATAAACTTTCTGAAAAAATTGGACATTATGCCATTTGCCCAGCCCTATCGGGATTTCACGCCTAAACAGATAATTCCACATTGGCAGCGCGATATGGCGCGATGGTGTAACGACAAAGCCATTTTGAAAAGCTGTGACTTTAAAGACTACCGACCACGAAAAGGATTTTGTTGCAAAGAATATTTTAGCGTATGAATATACAGACGAAAATAGATTAAAGTAAATAAAAAAACTATGAACATAGAAGACGAAAAATTATTAGGTAAAATTTTAAATTTTATAAGGATGGGCAGTGTTTTGTTGTTGGCCATGCACTGTTATTGGTTTTGCCATAAGTTATTTGTGGCATTCGGACTATATCATTCGTTTATGGATAACATATTTGTTAAACTCCAAAGCACATCCGGAATGTTTGATAATTTATACACAACAAAACTGGTGTGTCTATCATTGTTATTTATTAGCTGCATGGGCGCCAAAGGGAAAAAAAGCGAAAAGATAAAAATTAATATCATTATTTTTAGCATCATATTGGGATTACTCCTGTTTTTTCTCAATTTTTTGGTGTTTGAATTAACCGGTATATCTTCTATTGTAAAAAACAGCATTTATTGTATTACATTGATAATTGGATATGTGCTGATTCTTTTTGCCGCAATGTTAGTTTCCCGGCTTCTCAAACATAACTTAATGAAGGATGTATTTAACGCAGAAAACGAAAGTTTCATGCAAGAGCAGCAGTTGAAAACCAATGAATATTCCGTGAATATACCCACAAAATTCTATTATCACTCACGCTGGCACAAAGGATGGATAAACGTTGTAAATCCTTTTCGAGCCAGCATTGTGCTGGGAACTCCGGGCAGCGGTAAATCATTTGCCGTCATAAACAATTACATCAAACAACAAATCGAAAAAGGGTTTGCGCTATACATCTATGATTATAAATTTCCCGATTTGACGGAAATTGCCTATAACCATCTGCGTCTAAATCCGCATGGCTATAAAAATGGCGTTATGCCAAAATTCTACGTCATCAATTTTGATGATCCAAGAAAAAGCCACCGGTGTAACCCCATACATCCGGCATTCATGACGGATATTTCTGATGCCTACGAAAGCGCTTACACGATTATGCTCAATCTGAATAAAACGTGGATACAAAAGCAAGGGGACTTCTTTGTGGAATCGCCGATTATCCTGTTGGCAGCTATTATTTGGTACCTAAAAATTTACCAAAACGGGAAATACTGTACGTTCCCACACGCAATAGAATTTCTGAACAAAAAGTATGCAGATATTTTTACCATTTTAACCTCATACCCTGAATTAGAAAATTACCTGTCGCCGTTCGTGGACGCATGGGAAGGTGGAGCGCAAGACCAGCTACAGGGGCAAATAGCGTCTGCTAAAATCCCTCTTTCAAGAATGATTTCAAAACAGCTTTACTGGGTAATGACAGGCGATGATTTTACACTTGACATAAATAATCCCCAAGAACCGAAGGTTCTCTGCGTAGGTAATAACCCCGACCGCCAGAATATTTATTCCGCGGCACTTGGACTATATAATAGCCGAATAGTAAAATTAATCAACAAAAAAGGACAGCTAAAAAGCGGCGTTTTAATTGATGAATTGCCGACGATTTATTTTCGCGGATTGGATAACCTGATAGCGACCGCCCGAAGCAACAAAGTGGCTGTTTGCCTCGGTTTTCAAGATTACTCACAGTTGACCCGTGACTATGGCGACAAAGAAAGCAAGGTGATACAAAATACTGTTGGAAATATTTTTTCCGGGCAGGTTGTCGGCGATACTGCTAAAAATTTGTCTGAAAGGTTTGGAAAAATTCTTCAACAAAGGCAATCAATCAATATTAATCGACAAGACACAAGTACTTCTATCAGCACACAAATGGACAGCCTTATCCCGGCAAGTAAAATCGCAAACCTAAGCCAGGGCATGTTCGTTGGGGCTGTTGCTGATAACTTCGGAGAGGAAATAACGCAAAAAATGTTTCACGCAAAAATTCTTGTCGATATAGAACAAGTGAAAGCGGATGAAAAACGGTACGTCAAATTGCCGGTTATAACATCGTTTGTAGAACCTGGTACAAGCATTGATAAGTTAGATGAAATGATAGACAAAAATTTTACACGAATTAAAAATGATGTCACGAATATCATAAATTCAGAACTGGACAGAATTGCAAATGACCCTGATTTATCCCACTTAATTAATAAACAACAATAATTCAAACATTCAGGCTCAAGTATTAATTTTCATAAAATATTAAATTACTTTTTCAAAATATTTGTAAAATTTATCTATTTATAAATAAGTAAATTAATATTTTTAACATAAAATATTATAATGTTTACTAATAATAAAAAATAATATATTATTATATTTGCAAAAAAATGTAATCATTATGGGGAACGACATAAAAAAGGAAAGCAAGCCTAAAAAAGAAAAACAGGAATCAAAGACGGTGGCAGAAGCACTGTTTGGCGTCACCATTGACGAACGTGACGGATTAATCAATAACGCTTACCGGAATTTCATGGAGAAATATCATCGTGAGCCCAAAATTCCGATAGACAAATTTAAAGAAATGTGGGCAGATTTTGAAAAACTCGGTCTTACTATGCTTAAATTGCAACAGGCCGAAGCCATGCCACAGCTCATTGACGGGAAGACTACTGAAAAAGTTTTACCAATCACGACGGAAATAGCCGGCGCCAAAATAAACACAGAGGGGAAAATTGCTTTGCATAAAAATAAAGACGGCGAAGTTTCTTTGAAATTATATCCAATAAAAAACGAACCGAATTTAAAAGAGTATTTCGGACATGTTTTTACGGACGAAGAGCGCGAAAATATCCTGAAGACAGGCTCGCCGGGCACAGTAGTTTATGCGGAGTTTAATAAGGGAGAAGGTAAGGTGCCGGTTCTTCTGACCTTAGACAAAGACACCAATCATTTTGTTGCACAGCGAAAAGAATACATTAAAATTCCGGACACATTCTTCCATGTGGCGCTATCGGAAGAACAAAAGCAACAGTTGAGTGAGGGTAAGATAATAAAAATTGGAGGCATGATGTCCGAAAAAAATCATAAGATTTTTTCCACAAATGTGGTTTATAATGCTCAAAAAAGAGGACTCGAATTACTGTTTGAACAAAATCAGAAAAAGAAGCTGTTCCCGCCAAAAAGAATATCGAATATAGAACTTACCGAACAGCAGCAAGACACGCTGCAAGAAGGTAAGGCCATATTTGCAAAAGACTTGGTTGACAAGCAAGGTCGAAAATACGACGCTCACATTACATGGAACAGTAAGACCGGGAAACTGAGCTTCTCGTCAAAAGACCCCAACGACGATACCGTGAAGAAAGTCGCAACCCCAGAATACAAAATTCAGGTAGCTGCCAACAACGATGGCCACAAACCGGAGGCGTTGAAAAATGTACAAGGTGCGATAGAGAAAAAGCAGCCTAATACCCCGACAACGAAACAGGTCGCAAAACAAAAGCAAGAAAAAGCGGTTACGGCTCCGAAAAAAAAGGGCATGAAAATGTAATAATTCAAAAATTAAATAATAAAACTATGACAAAAGATGAAGATTGGCGGGCTCTTGTGAATATCGCCAATAGCCCTAAGACACCTGCCAAAGTATTAGCAGAGCTAGCAAAAGACGAAGATTCGCGGGTTCGTGTGAGTGTCGCTGAAAATCCTAAAACCCCTGTAGAAATACTTGCAGAACTGGCAAAAAATAGTGATTCAGATATTCGCATAGGTGTTGCTAAAAATTTTATGACACCATCTGAAATACTCACACAACTGGCAAAAGACGAAAAATACGATGTTCGTGTATTCGCTCTTCGTGGTTTTGCCCGCAAACCCGATACGCCTGTTGAAATGCTCGTACAACTGGCAAAGGAACCAGATGAAGCTATTGTTCGTATAGCTGTTGCTGAAAATATAAAAACGCCCGTTGAAGTGCTTATGCAATTATCAAAAGATGAGAGAAATACTGTCCGTATGGCTGTTGCCAATAATCTCAAGACACCTGCCGAAGTATTAACAAAATTGGCAAAAGATAGAGACCCGGATGTTCGCTCAGTTGTTGGCCGTAATCCTAAGACTCCGGCTAAATCGCTCGCACAGATGGCAATAGATGAGAAGGGTATTGTTCGTATAGCTGTTGGCCGTAATCCTAAGACACCGGCTGAATCGCTTACCATGCTGGCAATAGATATAGACCCGGATGTTCGTATGAGTGTCATCAATAATCCTAAGACACCAGTTAAATTGCTTATGCAATTGGCAAAAGATATAGATCCAGATATTTGCAAATTTGCAGAATTTGTAAAAAATGAAAAATCTCAAAAAAATAATATTATGAACGAAAAAACAAAAACTTACTTAGGTAATTCCTACAAAATCGAAAATGAAAAGGGGACATTTTATCAATTCGCAGTAAAACGCGAGGAAATTGAGAAATTGCAAGGCATAGGCAAACACAATGAAATTGCCATTGCTATCGAGCCAAAACGCGAGGTGAAAGGTGAAAAACACCCTACACACAACGTATACTTTAGTAATAGCGACAACGCGCATGCATACCGGGAACTGCAACTGTTTCTTTCAAAAGACGAACTCCTGCGAGCCCAACCGATAGATGAGTACGGCAATATCAAATTACTTGCGGCTTCGCGTAATGAAGATAAGATGGGTGCCGATCTGTCGAACTATTCCGTTTCGTTGAGCGATAGTAAAGACGAAGACGGCAAACATGTATTTGTTGGACGTGGTTATGATGCTTCGACCAAGTTCGGTGAAACGCGCGTGGTAGGCGTGGCCTACAGGCATGAATTTGGCAACAACGGTGAAGATGGAAAATCGTACAGCCTCAATCTGGATGCAAAAAAGATGCTAAAATTAGACATTGACGATTATGGCAATGCCAAATTGGGCATCATTCCATATAATGTTTCTGTAGCGAATCTAGACGGCACCGTATCCGATGAAACCCGTTATTTGGTGGCGGAAACAAACTCGCAGCGCACAAATATTGAAGCTACGGTAAGCGTTCACCTTGCCAATACCGAATTTATACGCGATGCCCAAGGAAATATTAACCGCTTACCTACACTGTCCGATTGTAACGTTCATACGATTGGCGAAAATAACGTGTATAAATTGGTTGTGCAAGACAAAAATCCGGAAAAAATAGGGAAGGATTGCAGCGACCTCGTGGTTTTCGAGGATAAATACATGCCGGAAATGAAAGACATGTCTTCGGAAGAAATAAAAGCCGCGAAAGCCGCCGAAAAAACGAATTTCGTCGGCAAAGGATGGACAAACGATCCGGCGAAAATTAAATTAAGCGCCGCGGACCTTACTCAGGAAGGACTGAGCAAGGCAATTGAAAATAATCACCTGGTGAAAGTTATTGCTGTGGTAAAGCATTCCCCCGATCTTGTACAATCCCAACACGTAGCGCAAGCACAAACAAAATCGGCAGGCCTGGCAAAATGGGTGACAAATACCTATAACAGTAAACAGGCTCCACCGCAGCAAATTTCCAATATCAAATTTACCGATAAGCAACTTGCCACCTTGCAGGCTGGAAAGGCCGTTAAAGCCGAAGGGCTGGAAATTAAAAACGGAGCGAATGCCGGCAAAAAAGTAGACAGGTGGATTACCTGGGACAACAAAACCGGTAAGTGTAAGTTCCACGAAGCCGAACCGAAACCAAAAGCAGCAGTCAAGGCGGCAGTAGAACAGAAGCAGCCTCAGTCCAACAAAAAAGATAAAGGTATGAAAATATAAACAAAAATGTAAGGTGAATTTGCATGTGAAATGTATGCCGTTTTTGCGGCATACATATTTTATGTAGTATATCTACGTTGATAAGAAAAGAGCCTTAAAAAAAGCCGATATAATACAAAAAAAATGTCCTATTCCAAAAAACACCATCTCCGGCAAAATGTTGAAGTGATAAAACAATTATTGTCGCTTGAAACATTAGAGCAAAAGGCCACCCCTGAACAGCTTAATTTATTCAGACACTTCTCCGGGTTCGGAGCATTAAAGTGCGTTCTATTGCCGACAGAGACGGAAGAAGATAAACGCTATTGGTCAAAATCCGAACTTGAATTATTCCCATTGGTACAGGAACTGCATCATATTGTTCGCAACAGCACCAGTAGTGAACAAGAATATAAAGAGTATATAAACAGCATTAAAAACGCTGTGCTTACGGCATTTTATACGCCAACGGAGATAGTAAAGTCCATTGCAACTTCGCTGTCTGAAGCCGGCATGCAGGTGCAAAATATCCTTGACCCCTCTGCGGGCGCTACCGGTCAGTTTGTTCAGGACTTCAAAGCAGTTTTTCCGCAAAGCAATATTGTTGCCTTCGAGAAAGACCTTATATCCGGGGAAATTTTACAGCGGTTATACCCTGATGAAAAAATCCATGTAGCCGGCTTCGAGACCATTCCGGCAAGTAATAATAACCGGTTCGACGTTGTCACCTCTAATATCCCGTTCGGGGATATTTCTATTCCGGATACTGCATTTCATTTGAGTAAGGAGCCCACTCGACAACTGTCTGCCCGGCATATTCATAATTATTTTTTCATTAGAGGCATGGACACCTTGCGGGACGGTGGAATTTTGGCGTTCATTACCTCTCAGGGAGTGGCCGACGCGCCAACTAATAAGCCCATCCGCGAATGGCTGATGAGCAAAGCGAACCTCATTTCGGCAATACGGTTACCCAATAACCTGTTTTTGGAAAATGCAGGTACAGAAGTGAGCAGTGATTTGATTATTCTACAAAAAAATCCCCATAAAACACAATTTTCGGATAGCGAGAAACAGTTTATAGAAACAACGCAGACTAAAGCAGGTATTGGGATTAACAAATATGTTTATAATCGTGCAAATTTAATTTTCACAAACACCAAAATTGACAAAGACCTGTATGGAAAGCCTGCTGTTATTTTGACCCATAGTGGCAACATTGCAGATGTAGCCGGAGATTTAAAGAAAAACCTTGTTCGTGATTTTTCAGAAAGATTAAATCACGATTTATACCGGTTGCATACACCTGCTGTGCGAGTATCACCACAGCCCCAGCAGGGAATTAAGCAGGAGCCATCAAAGCAAGCGAAGTCATCGGAGCCGTTAATGACGCTTTACGACCTGTTTGGCCTTTCGCAGCAAGAGCGCTCACAGGTCAAAACAAAACGTAATACGAAATCGCTTGCGCAACAACAGAAGATTCTGCCGGAACCTCCCAAACAGGTAGCATATACCGGAATAATTGCCGGGCACTACAAGCCCGGCTCGTTAGTCCAAGACGAACAGGCGGTGGGCATATTAAGCAAGGATGAAGACGGCAATTTTATATTTAATCCACTGCAACTCCATGATAAAAAAGACAAAATAATACATTATATCAATTTTCGTGACACTTATTATAACTTATATTCTACTGAACAAACCACACAAATAGAAAACCGGGATGAACGTGAACGCTTAAATCAACTTTACGATGAATT
>JAISFN010000091.1 GCA_031263585.1 Prevotellaceae bacterium
ACCCCTGCCAAAGCGGTGGGTGGTAGAGCGTTCATTTGCATGGCTCGGCGACTTTAGGCGGCTGGCGAAAGACTGCGAACGCACGATAGAATCTTCCCAAACGATGGTTTATCTCGCTTTTATCGCGCTGATGATTAAATTTTTATAATGAAAATTTTTAGACAAACTCTTAGTCCATGCACATTGTACAAGGATAATTCTGAGGAACTTATTTCCATGCATTGTTTTTCTTGATTTGATCTTTCCTGCCGATTCACCGTTTCGTGATCTGAATCCTGCCCTGCCTATCAGGTTTGAAGATGTTTTGAAAGCCGATAAATCATTTCCAAATTCAAATAGAATAGGCATTGCGAACACTTGTCTTATGTCAGGGGAGCTCTTTGATAACAATGGATTTGCCAGATGGGAATTCAATAAATACTGGCGCTTTCCATAGCCGCATGGCAAACATCATGGTGCACTAATTGGTCACGAAGTTCATATAAATCCGAGGATGGCATCGTAAATTGCCGCTCTTTTATTATGTCGGATTCATTAGAGTTTATGTAAATTAGATTTTGTATTTCCACGGGTTCACTTTGATTCTTAAATTATGCAAAGCAGCACATGTAGCAAAAATACGTTCCACAAAAGAGTTTGCCCTCAGCCAACATTCCTCTTTGACGATTCTCGTGAACTTGATACCTCCGACGGCATGTTCTACCCTTACCCGGACACGGGAAATCTCTCTGTTAATTCTTTTATCTTCATCGGAAAGTTCCTTCCCTCTGCTTTTCCTGATGGGTTGTACTCTATTGACTCCATCCGGCCTGTAGCTCTGATAGCCGGTATCCTGATACAAAGTGCTCGGATAAGGGAAAGAATACATCATATCCGCTATCTTCTTATCGCGCATTTTTCCGCAAATAGTTTGGCTGACAAAAAGCACCAGACAGGATGCTGTGATTATCACAGCATTGTTAACCGTGTGCCGTTTCTTCTTTCCACTGTATTTTTCTTTCTGTTCATCGTAATCAACCGGACGGGGGGTTTCCCTTTCCGTCCCGTTATGAAGCAACACCGGAAGGGAATTACCTTGAGAAAGTTCGAACAAACATTGGGAAAGTTCTTTATCTGTTTGGGCAGGTACCAAGCCCATCGTTTCAAGGCTAAGCCGGAGAACATGATTCAGACAGTTTACGAAGGTATTGCAATGCTTTTGGTCCATACCAAAGAAAGCTGCATGATACTCTTGCAACGGATTATTCTTAAAATAGACAAGAATGAAGAAAAGACGTTCTTCCTCGCTGGGCAATGGGCTATTCTTATAGATACAAAAACTCCTGCTTTGGCTGCGGCGCTTGCCGCTCATCTCATACTCGGAAAGATAATCATCATGTGCTGCTGCAAAATAGGGAAGCAACAACAAGAATTGAGGATGAGTAAAGCCTGTCAAGCTACGGAAACTCTTAAGATTATGTATATGATCTTTATATTGCATCGGACAAAGGTACGCCTATACGCGATATATAGCAAATCTAATTTACATAAACTCTATTGATTATACACATGAATATACTATCTTTGCATACATAAATACCACAATAATGTTTCATAAGAATAGGGTTGAGGTTTTTCCCTAAAAGATACATATTCAAATTAAGCGTCGAGCTTCGCATCTTCTTTATAGGGGCGTATTGTGGTTTTTGTTTGAGGAATAAAAGGCTGTTTTTTTATCCGACTCGTTTATAAATCGCTGATTTTTACATAAATTTGTTTCGGGTTGGATCGAGCAGAGTTTCGCTCCACTCGCCCGGTCCGAACGCCGATACCATAATCGGTTGTCCTTTTTGCGCATAGCGTATTTTGTGCAGCTGTTGCGCGTATTTGAGAGTTATATGCAAGCGGCAAGAATGCGGGTGGACAAGGATGTAAAATTGAAGGTCCGTTAATACAAAAATAGTATAAACCTCCACACATAATGGACATAAAAAGGGAAAAGAAATGAAAAAAATATTTGGTATTACATCGCTTGTCGTTTCAATAGCGTTCTTTGTTGTATTCTGCGGTTGCAGTGAAAACTACAAACGTTATAAAGAAGTAAAGGAAAAAATGAGTTACGGCACAGACGATGCTCGTAATGAAATGGATATTTATTACAAAGACATTCCGGGAAAGTTAAGGGAATTACGTTCAAAAATCGACTCTATGACTATGCTCCCCAGTATTCCTCAATCCTCCGATTATTACTTTGTCGGTTATACCTACTATGAATGGGCGGCAGACTTGTTCGATGAGTTCGGCGACTATAAGAATTCAAAGAAATTGGCTAAAAAAGCACGTTACCTTGCAGCCGTTTATTTCTACGAAAAAAATGGTGCTGTAAAAAAGGATGTTATAAAAAGAGGGAGCATGGATGCTTATCTAAACAGGGCTTATCGTCTCATGTTGAAAGCAGGCGAATATAAAGATGCTCCTGATAAAGCAATCGCATATTCTGCAATTATGTTAAAAAACACACTTGATTTAGTTGTTAAAAATGGATACTACGGAAGGATATCAGTACTTTTTCGATCACTTGATGAAAAATCGAAAGAAATAAATGCTCATTTAATATATCAATTAGTTGAGCCTAACTTCGCTGCAGAAAGCTGGAGTTACAAATCCCGTGTAAGAGACTTCTCTTACCTCCAAATGATTAAAGAATATCTACCTGTTTCAGATACGATACGCGAAAAAATGTATCGTGCAGCTATGGATATATTGAACTCTGATGGATTTTGGAAAGAAAAAACTTATTTTGAATTACAAGCAAATATATTCGACTATTTCGGCGACTATAAAGATTCCAGGCAATGGCTTACAGCAAATATATTCGACTATCTCGGCGACTACAAAGATTCCAAGCAATGGCCTACACGTATCAAAGAGGCTAATAATTTTCCTATTTTAAGCGAAGAAAAATATGCCGCAAAAGCTGGCCAAACAGGTCGTGAAAAGCAAGCCCGAACGATTGTCATCGTGCTGTCTCACGATGGAATAGAGGACGAAAGTTCTATAAAATCAAATATAGAGATGAGCCTTGGCAAAAGACTGAAAGAGGAAACTAAAGGCAATATATTTTTCACATATGAACCCGCAAAGGCCTGCGTTGTAATACACTACGAGAGAACTCATACATTTTATCGCACCTTTCAATATACCGGAGGGGTAACGGCTGATTATTACCATACAAAAACGACTATGGAAATCAAAGCGGCAAATGGGAATGTATTGTGGAGTAAAACGATGAATAACAACATTAGGACGCCATTCAGTACAATTGGAGGAGGTGCAAAGTATCGAAATATTTGTGCTCCTGCACCCGTCTATCATACTGAAGTATTAGAAATATTACAAAAGTATTTTGCAGAAATCGAAAACAAGTAGTGGCGTATATTAAAAGATAAAGATAATGAGTAATAACGAACGAGAAATAAAAATGCCAGCGCGCAACCGGCATGTCTATTGCACAACCAAAGGTTTGTCGCAATGGCGGTAGTCCCCCTGCGGAAGGCGTAGTGAGGATTTGAATGTTCCTGCCCGCATAACCGATAGTGAAAGCCGCTATTTCGCCAAGCTGCAGGGACGTTATCTGCCAGCATACAACATGGTGGATAATGCCTTGAAAAATTCAACGTTAATTAATAAAAGTATAAACCGTTCCGCAAAGAGTATAAAAAAAGTAGACTATGAAACATCTTGAATCAAAGAAAATTTTAGTCGGATTGGCTTTGTATCAATCATGTGTACATTTATCGGTTGCGGCGGCGCAAGCGTTGAAGAAATCGTAAAAAAAGTATGGCGCTTATGGAAGTCCGAGTGTTGATAAGGCAAAACTGAGGATTGCGAATTTTTCCGTGGGTAAAAAAGGCGCCATTATCGAAATTGTGAGCGATAATCCCGAACTGAACGGCAGCGGCGCCAATATGAATTTACTTTCGGAGCGTTTCATTGTGTTTGACACTGAAAATCCTGCACGGACATTAGATGTTCAGGCTCAAACCGAGCCGATTTTGCATAATGACGAGGTTGTGGGTTATATTTCTTGGCTGATATTGCAAGAACCGAAAGCAAAGGTTGTATTAGTCGGATTTAAATGCATCACAGTCGCCGAATCAGTCGAATTTGAAACAAGCCCTTTGTTTTTCACTGTGCCACTTGATGCATTATATGCAAGAACCCTAATAGCAGGAGCGGTATATGGGGAGTGCGCGGCGTACAAAAATCTGGAAAGGATGAACTTTTTTCGAGTGAACATACCGAAAAATTTGCCATAAGGACAGGCCAATTGACGCATAACGGCAAGAAATACAGCTTTCGAATAGGAAAAGTATCAAAAGAAACAGACGGAACAACCCGAATTTATTTTGTTGTTCCCGCTTTCGCTGAAGAATACGGGAAAGGAGAGAACGGCAAAATTCCTTTTGATACTGAAATTTTTGTTGGCGATAATCGGATAACTTTGGAAAAGTGCATAAATTTTTTTACAACACTTATACCACAACCGTAGCGCCTGATAAAATTATTATCCGAAACGACAATGGCGAAATACTCGTTTTTGATGGTAAAACAAAGTCAGTAATAAAAGAATAAAATATGAGTATAACCACTCCGCAAACTATCCTGTTTATCAAAAAAGGAAAACGTAAATAAATGTTAGAAATGCCGACGTACAACTGGCGGACAGAGCAGTTAAACAAAAAAAGAGGTCTATCGAATTTTTTACTGCAAAGGGCTCAACAGTTTTTACAAAGAACACAAAGTTTTGAATATAACCAAATTTCCTTTATGAGCACAGTGATTGCTTTGCGTTCATTATGATTAAAAATGTAAAATTTAAACAGATTCTTAGTAAATTTGAAAACAATTCTCACATATTCTATAATTTCCTCATTAGCTAATTTAGGTTTCGCAATACACTGTACGTATATTGCATTTTATAATTAGTTTTTGATTATCAATATATTAGTAAAAATAAAATCATCCATTTATTATAACTATGGTTAATAAATTATAATTTTTTTTAAATAAATTGCTATTCTTCTATTTTATTAACTATATTTGGGAGCGTAATAAAAGCAATGACTGTACGAAAAATCATATCCCCTTTTTTAATATTGTTGTATTTATCGGCAGTAATAGGGCTTGGTTTTTATTATTGCCATTGCGAACGTTCGGAGCGCCTTGTTTTATTAACATACGAACACTGCGATTGCGCTCACAAATCTCATTCCCATAACAATACCTGTGAAAAATCAGCTTGTGAACATTCTGCCGAAGGATGTGACACAGGCGATGCTTGTTGCCAGGTAGTTTATAAGTCGATAAAAATTGATCAGGAAAATTCCGTTCAAAAGGCGAAGAATACAGCATCGCCCTTATTTTTAATTACTGCAGTTTTACCACCGTTAATTGATGTGCTAAACGAAAACGATGCAAATAATTCGTTCGATTTTAATAAAGCGCCGCCCGAAAGTTTAAAAACCCCGCTCATCTACCAAAATTGTCAGTTAAGATTATGATTTTGTAATCTTACACGTTTATTCTATATACTTGAGATAAGCGTGTAAGTAATTGCTGTTTATTGTAAAACAAAGCCGTATTTTACAATAAGCTGAATGATAATTGAATATCAACGAAATAAATTATAAAATCAAAAAAATAATTGATAATTTTAATGAAGCGATATATTCTTAGCACAATAATCCTGTTATTTATTTTTAATGCAAATGGTTTATTTGCGCAAAACCGCACTATAAAAGGTATAGTTTACGGCATTGGCGCTGATGGAAAGAAAACCGAATTGCCATTGGCCAGTATTTTTTGGGCAGAACTGAATCAAGGGAAATCAGCCGATAATAAAGGCCGGTTCTCTATCAATGTACCTGCTAATACAAAAGACCTGCGACTGGTAGCTTCGTACATAGGTTATCAGAATGATACACTCACAATAATTGAGGATGCCCAAGAGGTCGAATTTGTTTTGCTTGAAGGGATGATGCTTGCCGAGGCTGTTGTTACTCACCATCAGCGCGGAAGCTACATATCAAAACTGGCTCCCCGGCTTACCGAAATAATATCCAAGGCTGGTTTACAAAAAATGGCCTGCTGTAATTTGGCCGAAAGTTTTGAAAACAGCGCCACGGTAACAGTCGGGTTTACCGATGCCGTTTCAGGGGCAAAACAAATACAAATGTTGGGTTTATCGGGCATTTACACACAAATGCTGGACGAAAATATACCTACTTTAAGAGGGTTGGCCTCGACTTACGGATGGAGCTATACCCCAGGCACATGGATGGAAGCCATACAAGTATCGAAAGGTACATCATCGGTAATAAACGGGTACGAATCGACCACAGGCCAAATTAACCTTGAGTTCAAAAAGCCAAACAATACCGAAGATTTATTTATTAACTTGTACGGGGCAACCGATGCCCGCATGGAAGCCAATGTTACCGGAGCCGTAAAGGTAGCCGATAAGCTATGGACGGGTTTATTGGTACACGGATCGATAGACCCGAGAGAGCATGACAGTAACGATGACTACTTTATGGATATACCCAAAACAAAACTGTTTAACATATACAACCGGTGGGTGTATGAAAATCCTGAAAAACAGGTAGAATCGCGTACCGGTTTCAAATTTTTATACGAAACCCGCGACGGCGGACAAGTCAAAAATCCGCACAATCCGGGTTCGGGTGGTAATCCACTTGCAATGGGGCCGCGTTATACCACCAACATTGTAAATAAAAACTTCAACGTATATAATAAAACCGGATTTGCCATCGGTAATAAGGAAGGTAAAAGTATCGGTTTGATAAACAGCTTTACTTATCACGAACAAAACTCAGAATTTGGAGCAAAAGCGTACGACGGGAAGCAATTATCATACTACGGTAATGCTTTGCTGTCCTCTTATTTCGGAACCACAACACACAGTTATACCGTGGGCGCTAGTTTTGCTTACGACCAGTACGACGATTTTTATAGCGATACATTAAACGTCAACGGGCCTGCAATACCTCGTACCGGTATGTACCGGCAAGAAATAGTTCCCGGAGCATTTGCTCAGTATACATATTCATATCTAGAGAAATTCATGTTTATAGTTGGGTTCCGCGGCGATTACAACAGCCGTTACAGTACGCTACTTACACCCCGCGCCAATGTTAAATACAGTATTACCGAGGATATTGTATTCCGTGCTTCGGCAGGTCGCGGATACCGTTCACCCAATGTTATTGCCGAAAATATCGGGCTGATGGCCTCGTCGCGCCATTACAACATTGGCTCGATTGAAGCCCTCGATATTGAAAAAGCCTGGAACTACGGCGCCAGTATGATGTTTTACATCCCCTTGTACGAAGATCACAAAATGTCGATTGGGGTTGATTATTACCGTACCAATTTCGATAACCAGGTTATTGTGGATATGGAATATCAAGCCGAGCAAGGGCAGAGACAGATTTATTTTTATAACTTGAAAGGTAAGTCGTATGCCAATGCATGGCAAATTGATGCAAACCTGACACCGTTTAAAGGGTTTGATATTTATGCCGCTTTCCGTGTTAACGATACAAAAATTACCTATAGTAAAGACGGGCGGGAGTATAAGGTTGACAAACCCTTGATGAGCCAGTATCGCGGATTATTGAACCTGTCGTACGCTACCGATTTCGAGAAATGGAAGTTCGATATAACCGCGCAAATCAACGGCCCTACACGTTTACCCGACGGGTACAATACCAATAATAAATCATCGTCATTCCCGTTATTCTTTGCACAAGTTACCAAGAAAACCAGGCGTTTGGATATTTATGTGGGTTGCGAAAATATTTTTAATTACAAACAAAAAGATCCGATTGTTGACTATAGCAATCCGTTTGGTAAGGATTTCGATTCGTCGCGTATCTGGGGCCCGTTAATGGGATTTAAAGCTTATGCCGGGATACGTTTACGTATAGGCGAAATAAAATAATATCGGTAATAAAATCAGGCCATTAAACTACATATTTCATTTAGGCTTGATTTTTGCACTGAAATTCTATAAATTTAAAAATTATTTATTAAAAAACTAAAATTATGAAAATTATTAAATTAACGATTGTCGCCCTATGTATGGTTGTAGGTGCAAGTACTTTATCGGCTCAGGATAATAAGAAAGATAATAAGGAAGCCGATGTTACGTTTAAAACAAATATCGAATGCCACAATTGCGAGCAAAAGATTATGAAAAACATCCCCTTTGATAAAGGAGTTAAGGATGTTAAGGTAACATTGGATAAAAAAGAAGTTAAGATAACATACCGCACCGATAAAACGGACAAGGAAAAATTAAAAAAATCAATTGAAAAGTTAGGCTATACTGCCGAAGAAATTGATCCAACTCAAACAACTGCCGCATTAAGCGGTGCAAGCTGCTGTTCTTCGAAAACCGCCGATGCTGCAAAATCATGCGAAGGAGAGGCTAAAGCTTGCTGCGCAAAAAAATAATAATAATTTGTTTTGAGTAATTACAAAAAAGGCTGTCTAAAAAATAAAGGCAGCCTCTTTGTTGAAAAATTATTGGCTTCACTTCTGTCCTCTCGCCCCGAATGGATCGTCGAATGGCGACAGATCAAGTCCGGTTACTTTGGGCATGTAAATTAAACTGTGTCATTTAAATTTTCTCTCTATAATTCAGCTCTTATTTGGACATTAATTGTTCCAATGGGTAATGGTAAACCTGAGTTTTTTGCTTCTCTGGTATAAAGCATCACCATCGGTTTGTTGGTTTTATAAAAAATAAAATATTAGAGATATTGTTATTAATCCGGCAGTTTAAATCTGTATAGATATATAATATCCAGTTGCTGATCTGTTTTACTCCATTTTTGGAGCAGCATGGTCCATTTCTTCTTGATGTTGCGGCAAGCTAGATAGATCAGTTTTTCCAAAGCGGCATCATTGGTGTAAACTCAAACTCCTTTATTTTTAGTAAGTTTTCTGATTTGACGCAGGCAACCTTCAACGGCATTTGCAGTGTATATCATTCGTGTGCTACCATCCGGATAATGGAAGTAATCCGGAAGCCTATCCCAGTTATTGCGCCGGGGTTTTATAATGATCGGGTAATCATCACCCTATTTGAGTTCCTGATTGTCCGGTTCATGCCTCATCATGTCCAGCACGGCCTGGACGATGACGTCGATTTCAGCCGCCGTCGGAATTGCATCCAATTTCCCGTTTTGTTTTTTCAGGTAATTCGCATACGGGTTATAGGTGTTCACCATGGTCCCGGTCCGATAGTTCGCATCAGCGTCTGCGTTTTGGTCAATGAAGGCATCGGCAATCGACCCGGTCAGCATGAATATTTTTCGCCCCAGCAAAAGCTCAGACATTCGCGCGGTCAGTTCTTCGTGAATATTGCTTTTTATCAATTCGTCACGGCTGAATCCGTATTTGGAATAATTGCGGCGGTCCGCAAGGTGCTTGTATTCGTGCGCGAAAACGAACGGAAGCCTTTTGTTGTACATAATTTTTTTGTAATCATCATCGGGATTATTTATGAACCTTATGAATATCTTGTCCAGCCTGGGGTTGTAATATCCGTTTTTGACCAGCAGTTCCCGGTCGCTCTGCACGGTTACATATTCGATATCCACATCGTCCAGTTCGCTCGCCAGTTCCAAGAATTTCGGTAAATCGGCATGGTAGAGAAACAGACTGTCTGCCGCCGGTTTTAATGAATCAACCGGGCTGGTTGATTTGACATTGGCAATCGTTTCTTTCGACAGATGCGTTTGAGTTTCTTGCGCGGGCGCTTTGCCCAGGCCGAGTAACGCGGCGATGCCAAAGAGCCAAAACTTGTTGTTTATTTTCCTGGCGCCGGTTTTCCAGATTTTCACAGCGCCATTTTCCAAAACCGTTTTGGCATTATTTTTAAAAATCGACGTTCGATTCCGCAACGTTTCCCCCGTACCCGCCGCCAACACAAACGGTGGTTTTGATTGGCGTGGTCAGGGAAGAATTTCAACAGATTGACAAAATTTTTAGGGCGATAAAAAAACGCCCACAAAAGCGGGGCGTTTCTGCCGAACGAACCGGATGATAGAAAGCTCAACTATTTTTATCCGATTCGTTTTTCTTCGGCAAGGGCGTATGGCGCGTTCTTTTTGTTTGAATCCGTATAAATTCTTCGCCCCAGGATGGGTGGGGTGACCTTGTCCCCAAGGTCACCTTTTTTTAACAGGCAACCTTGGGACAAGGTTGCCCCACCCATATTCTTAATTTACTACCTGGCGCGTTTGCCGGCGGCGACGAACTCAAGATATTCGTCCCAGGTAATCCAGAAGAAACTATGCATGTTCTTAAGAGAACCAAAATTGCTGGAGTCCAGGAATTGGTTATCAATACTAACCCTACCTGTTCCAATTTCTCCATTCACCAGATCCATAACCTTATGGTTGTTCCTCCAACCATCAGATGGGTACGGGCTATCCTGCGGCGCCAATCCCGCTGACGCTGACGCAGAAACTACGAAACAATATTTCCGCGCGTCGATACCGTACGCGTGCATCCACGAACCATCTCTTTTATCCGAAATCGGATATTCCCGCGGAAAATTTTTATCATCTATATGTATCAGAACGACATCCATTGCGCTGCCGCCGAGCGGCGTCATCTGAACAATGTTTTCTGCCGTATAATAATATTCCAGCATCCACCTATCGTCCGACGATCGATGGTCGGTATACATCTTGGTCTGGCCGCGGGAACCTTTGACGCGCTGGTGTATCGCATAGCCCAGCGAATCCGAATAAACGCCGCTGCGGTCCAAATTCATCTGCGTATAGACCGGGTCCGTATCGAACCAAATATCAGGGTTCGGATAATCGCGCGTTCCGCGAACCGACGGCTGGGATATCCGCGCAAAGACGTCCTCTTCATTCACATAAAAGCTGATTCCGGTCACGGTCTTCCCCAGATATCTACCATTCTTCCAGCCGGTGCGTTTCGGCAGCCGGTGCACGCCCTGGGCAAAGCTCTCGCGGTCGTTGCCGGCTTTCACGCCCGCACCGCTATTGGCCGGCGCGTCCTCGTTCCAGATAATCTTGTTCGGCACGGCGACATCCACGTTCTTGAAGTTATCCGATTCATCGGTCCGCACGAACGCGTTGTCACCCAGAACTTCGCGCAGCTTTTCCATATCACCTATATTCTTTATAAACAGCGCGTTCGTCCCGTTGCTGATTATCCGGCCGTTCGCCGTATTCAGATTATTGATAAAGTTATTCGTCACCGCGACCGAATCGCTTGTCGGCGCGACCTCTATTTTTCCATTCACGGTTATATTGCTGTTGTTAACAATTTCTTCCAAAGCTTTTTCCAGCTCCTTGGCGTCGCCGTTGCCCGTCTCCAGCACGTCAGTTATGTTTATAATAACCGGCTCGTTGCTATTCGCCGCGGCGTCAACCAAGTCCACCAACTCGTTCACGTCCTGGGCCTCGTTATCGCCGCTTACCCTGAAGACTTTAAGTTTCAGCCCCTGCTTGCTGTATTCCGTCGAATCGGCCCCATTCGCCGCATACGGCATCGCGCCGTTTCCCGGATTCGCAACTACCTTCGGCTTGCCCGCTTGGACATAGATATCGAACGGATAGATTATCTTTTTCTTCGGGACATAGATGCCTTTGCCTTTCCAGTCCGTGGCCAGGTTCGCCTTGGCATCGTCCAGCTTTTTCCAATCGACCAATGTCCGCGCCAGCCCGACCGAATCGACGCTCAGGTCCGATTGGACTATCGCGCTGTATTTCGTATCGTCTTCGTATGTGGCGGTCAAGCCGGACTGGAAGTCCGCCAGAGCGTTGATTTTTATTTCCACGGTCTTACCGGGCGCAGGAGGTTCGGGCGTCGGCACCGGATCGTCCTTGGAGCACGACGCCGCTATCATAAATAAGGCCGACAATGCAAATAGCCTTATTTTTAAGTTTTTAAAATCTATTTTCATTTTAGTTTGGATTATTTGTTCGTTTTCAATTTATTATAAATACTAAATTTTGCCTTGTCCTCCTGTTTTTCAAACTTCAATACGCATATAAAAAAAGCGCGGACAATTACTGTACTTATCTGCTTTCGAGGTCTTAGACTACCTTGCCGCCAAATAAACGAGTAAAGCCCACGCCGTATGGCGTGAGCATCATCGCTTTACTCTTGACGGCTTTGAAATTGTCTAAGTTTCGAAAGCAAAAATAAAAGCTAGACGCTTTTTCCAATAAATCTTAAAATATGCGTATTCCTATATTTTTTATTCCATAGGCAAAACAAATTGGTTCAAGCGCAAATATATAAAAATTTATGATATAACAAAAATATTCCTACCGTTCTATAATGGCCTACTCATCAAAAAAAGTTATGAGCTGATTAAAAACTTTAACTTTGCCTCTCCAAAACCATGGAAAGTCCTCTTAGTTATTTTTCTACCTTAACCGATTCTCGCGTAGCGAGGACTCGTGAGCATAAATTGGAAGACATATTGTTTCGTGCCATAGCTTCGGTTATATGCGGCGCTGAGAGTTGGAATGATATGGAAACATTCGACAAAGTTAAAGCGGAATAGTTGAAAACATTCCTTTCGCTTCCCGGCGGAATCCCTTCTCATGACACATTTAACCGTTTATTTTCTGCTCTTGACCCTGATGAATGGGTTATTGTTTTATGGATTGGACATCGGCAGCAGCAGGGTTGCCGGACAAAGAAGTTGCAGCCATTGATGGAAAAAGCATCCACGAAACAGAAAGAAGGCCCGGCAAGCAGACAGGAAAGAACAAATGACGGCAACCGACCGCACATGCTATCGCCGGTGAAGCAGCCGAAAGCTACACCAGAGTGTATCAGGCGGATGTTTAAAGCGGCTGATGATTGGTTTTCGAAGACTGCGCCATCGCTAAGCCAGGCTGTAGAATAGTTATTCAATAGACTGATATAAAATCAGCTATTCAAAGAACTTCCAAAGTTGGGTTTGCAAAGGCTTTGGAAGCGCATATTTTCGCAGTATTGACAGCTACGTTTTTATAAAATATATAATCAACTGTTAATTCGCATTAATTGTATAATCGGAAAATAGAAATGTCCATTTTTGGAAAAATGAAATGTCCATTTTTTTAAGAACATAAAAGCTTGGATTTAGTTACAGCCACGGATAAATTTTTGTGATAATTTGATTTATTGGTTTTTATTTACTCTTTATCTGAGGGATATGAACATAATGGAAATTCAGTACTCCGCCTGAGCCCATTTTAATCTTTTACGAGGTTATGTGTTTATATAAAATACAGTATCTTTACACAGTAAAAAATAACATTATACTATGAAGGATGATAAACTGCGCATAGGTATTACACATGGCGATATCAATGGCATTAGTTACGAAATAATTTTAAAAACGTTAGCCGACACTCGTATCAACGATTTTTTTACCCCTATTGTGTATGGTTCGTCCAAAGTAGCGGCTTTTTACCGCAAACATTTGAATGTTGAAAACTTCAGTTTCAATGCTATAAATAGCGCTGACGATGCTAATCCCAAGCGGGCTAATATGATTAATATTACAGCGGACGATATCCGGGTTGAATTGGGGAAAATTACCGAAATGGCCGGCGATGCATCGGTTGCCGCTTTAAGGGCGGGGGTAAAGGATTTAAAGAATCATAAGATTGATGCTATTGTTACCTGCCCCATTAATAAAAGCAATATACAGTCTGGCAATTATAATTTTCCAGGGCATACCGAATTTTTTGCATCCGAATTTGATGTTAAGGATTATATGATGCTGATGATTAGTAACACAATGCGTATAGGCTTTGTAACCTCCCATATTCCGCTTGAGGATGTATCCAAAACACTCAGTAAGGATCTTATAATTCATAAAATAGATATTATAACTAAAAGTATGATAGTTGATTTTATGATACATAAGCCCCATATAGCCGTATTGGCGCTAAACCCGCATGCAGGAGATAACGGACTTATCGGCAAAGAGGAGAATAAAATAATCATTCCGGCTGTCGACGAGTGTAAGGAGAAGGGAATGTTAGTATACGGACCGTATCCGGCTGATGGTTTTTTTGCATCGGCCATGTTTAATCAATTTGATGCCGTACTGGCAATGTACCATGATCAAGGTATGATTCCTTTTAAATCATTGAGTTATGACGGAGGGGTGAATTATACCGCGGGGCTTCCTGTTATACGTACATCGCCGACACATGGCACAGCCTATGATATTGCTGGAGAGAACAAAGCATCGATCGATTCGTTCCGCGAAGCATTATACATGGCATGCAAAATATATAAGAACCGCACATTACATGCCGAACTTACAGCAGCTCCTCTTAAAAAAGTTGACCCTGAATCTATTCTATAAACTTTTGAAAGTAGATGTATAGAATGACAAAGACTTGGTATGATATGAGCTAATAAAACTCTCCAAAATAAGTATTAAAGAGGATTTTAACATATGGCGTCAATTCTATTTTGTTAGCGAATAGGGTTTGTCGTTATCTGTAAAAATTCTCTTTTTATTCGGTTTATCGCTCATTTCAAATAACAATTCACCGCTGTTCATTATATCATTGTGGGTGATGTAGGCTTTAGTGTAAGGCTTGCCATTAAGCATAACCGATTTTACATAAATATTTTTGTCGGTCAGCTTGGGGGCATTTATGGTAAATGTTTTACCGTTTTCGAGGTTTAAAACGGTTTGTGTTGCATTGGGCGAGCCTAAAACATACTGATCTGTCCCTGGACAAACAGGGTAAAAACCCATTGACGAAAACACATACCATGCCGACATTTGTCCGCAATCGTCGTTGCCACAAAGCCCGTCGGGTTTGTTTTTGTACATTTTATTCATTATTTCGTGCAAGCGGTATTGGGCTTTCCACGGTTCACTTGTCCATGCATAAAGGTAAGCAACATGGTGGCTCGGTTCGTTGCCATGCACATAGTTGCCCATTAAGCCTTCTTCGCTAATATCCTCGGTACTTTCAAAGTATTTTGCAGGTAGTGTCATGGTAAATAGCGAGTCAAGCCGTTGAACAAAGCGTTTGTCGCCACCCATCAGCTTTATTAACCCACTTATATCATGCGGAACATAAAACGAATAATTCCACGAGTTTCCCTCGATAAAACCCTGTCCATGCGTATCAAGCAGGTCGAATGATGTTTTAAATTGGCCGTTTTTATCTTTTGGCCGGGCAAATTGCAAACCGGGGTCGAAAACATTTTTATAGTTGTATGCCCGCTTATTGTATTCCTCAACAACCGGTGTTTTACCTAAACGTTGCGCCAAAGCGGCAATCGTCCAGTCATCGTAAGCATATTCCATGGTAATAGATGCCGATGAGCCATTGTAATCCGACGTTACATAGCCGTATTTTACATACTCGCCAATGCCGTCGTAGTAGTTCACATTTGCACTGCTAGTACATGCTTTTAAGGCAAGCTCCTTGTCAATGTCTATATCTTTTGCGATGGCATCCGAAATAACTGATACCGAGTGATAACCAATCATGCACCAATTTTCGTTTCCCATGTGCGACCATATCGGGAGCATCCCGTGTACGCTTTGTCTATAGTGGTTCAGCATCGAATTTACAAACTGCTTGCTGTGTTCCCTTTTAATTATGTTCATTAAGGGATGTTCTGCCCGATAAGTGTCCCACACCGAAAAAACGGTATAGTTGGTACTGCCTTTTTCCGCATTGTGTATGTTGTGATCGATACCCCGATAACGCCCGTCAATATCCTGATAAATGGACGGATTTATCATAGTGCGGTACAGTGCGGTATAAAATACTTTTTTACGTTCTTCGTTGGCATTAATGCGGGCTACACTTAATTCTTTCTCCCATTTATTTTGTACTTCCTGCTTAAGCTGGTCGAAATTTTTACCGGCTGTCTCAGCTTCCATATTGTTTAATGCGCCCAAACAATCAATAGGCGACAGGGCTACTTTTATTTCGAGAGGTTTACCGTCCTCAAAATCGAAGGTAAAAAATGCCGTAAGCTTTGTCCCGAACATTTCGGGGAAGTTATCTTCCATTTTAAATTTGCGCCACCAGCCTGTGTATTTGGGTTTTTCATCATTTTTGCAGCCATAATTCTTAATCGGTTTCGAGAATTTAACGGCAAAATAAGTGTAGTTCATGCGCGACCAGCCCCGGGTAATACGGTAGCCTGTAAGCGTATATTCATCTTCGACCCGCAAATTGGCCATCAGCACTTTACCATCATAATTATATATTCCATATGCCAAATCGAGTATTATGTGGCCTTCATCTTTGGGATATGTATACCGATGAACACCTGTACGTTCGGTAGCCGTTAATTCCGCCTTGATGTTGTAATCATCCAGTAACACCGAGTAATAACCGGCTTCGGCATGTTCATGGTTATGGCTGAAACGCGAACGGTAACCGCTTCCCGGATCATCGGCCATACCCATATCTAGTTGCACATTGCCGGTTGTGGGCATAATCAGGATATCTCCCAGATCGGAATGTCCGGTTCCATTAAAATGGGTGTGGCTGAACCCGACAATTGTCAGGTCGTCATATTGATATCCGGCACAATAACGGTAGGATCCGGCTTGGTATTTACCATCGATGTTGTGGGGAATCATCTCCGTATCCGGGCTTAATTGTACCAGTCCGAAAGGAGAACAGGCTCCGGGGAACGTATGTCCCATGCTTTTGGAACCTACCATCGGGTTTACATAATCAATTAGTTTTTCTTGGCTCATAGCTGTTTTAAAGCAAAAAACAAAACAGGTAGCTACTATTATTTTAAACGTTTTATTCATAATATTTTTGGGATTATTTTTTTCCTGATGTATAATTCAAAAATTAAGAGAAACCGAATTGTCGAACTGTTTTATAGAATTATATAGTTTTTTCCCTAATATATTTTCCTGAATTTCTTTCGATTTGGCTTCATACTTCTGGTAAACTTGCGCCGATGAACAGGTATGGTTAAAGTCGAATTTACGGGTATTAACTTGTATAACAATAAATGCAAAGGCTAAAACAAATACGGTTATCGAAAAAATCTTCAGTTTGGCTTTTGTTAATTGGCTGATAAACAATATAAGTATGTTTGTTGTAATAAGTGTATTAATAATCAAAAAAACATCGTAATTGTTCCACCACCATATTTTACCCCATCCACCGGTGTATGTATTTAGCGGATAGAACAGATTAACTCCGCCCCATGTAGCGGCAGGAGTGAGCATATCGCATAACAAGTGGGCAATAAACCCACTTATAAAACTGAGAAAGATATAAATATTGCGCTTAAAAGATTGGCAAAATGATGATTTCTGCTTGCGAAAACGTTGTTGTAATAAATAAGCAATAAGTAAAAGAATGAACCCGAACACCACTGAGGCTAGTAAGGAATGCATAAAACCATGATGCGAGTACCAGAATTTTGCCGAATAAATTTCGCACCCCGTATGCTGCAATCCGAACAATTTGCCGAAAGTAACATCAAATTTCGACCACATACTTACGGCATCCGTATCAGGCAATGCCCCTCCTAACGCACCCGCAAGTACAATTCCGATTTTTTTCAAAGCGCTGCCTTTAGTACAAATGGTAATAGTTGTACCTATAGCAATTCCGGCTGCAATATGCGTGAGGATATCCATAAATAGGTTATTTAATGCATAGTATCAAGCATCACGACACACGACTTTTTATATGTAATATGTGACTTTTTTAAGTTGATAATTTGTAAATGAATAAATTTGAAAATAATTCTCACATTCTCTAATTTCCTCATTAGCTAATTTACGTTCCGCAATATACTGTATGCATATCATCTATCAGTAAATCCATATTTGTATATTTTCTACCTAATGGTAATGGCTAATGCAGTTTTATTCCGATTAAGTGCATAAATTCCTCGCGGGTTTTTATGTCTTTCATAAATGCTCCTGTAAAAGCAGAAGTTACCGTTACCGAATTTTGTTTTTGCACTCCGCGTATTTGCATGCACATGTGGGCGGCTTCAATCACTACGGCCACGCCTAGCGGATTTAAGGCTTCCTGAATGCAATCGCGTATTTGTACCGTTAAGCGTTCCTGAACCTGCAAGCGCCGTGAAAACGCATCGGCAATACGGGCTATTTTGCTTAATCCGGTGATAAATCCATTGGGAATGTATGCTATATGGGCTTTCCCGTAAAAAGGGAGCATGTGGTGTTCACACATCGAATATATTTCGATATCTTTTACCAGCACCATTTGTTTATATTCTTCCTTAAATTTGGCTGAGTTTAAAATGGTCATAGGATCAATGGAATACCCCTGGGTTAAAAACAGTATGGCATGTGCCATACGCTTAGGTGTTTTTTCGAGTCCCTCGCGAGTCTGGTCTTCTCCCAACAGCTCTAAAATCGCCTTATAATGTTCTGCCAGTCGGGTAACTATCTCTTCATCTTCGAGTCCAGTTAATTCTTCGTAGCCTGGACTATTATGAAATATCTGCATAATAATTTTTGTAATTTTACACAATTATAGCAAATAACTATTGAATATCGGTATAAAAGTATAGTTTATTTTGTTTGGTAAAAAGATAAAATATTTTGCACTAAAATTTAATGCACTGATTATTACGTATATAGTACATTATTTATAAGCTCAGGTTTCCATCATTACCATGTTATATTATACAGTTTATAATAAATATATATACGAATATTACCAACATGCAGTATAAGTAATTGATAATAATTAACGATATATTTTTCGTTGTCATGCTAAACGCCAGTGAAACATCTTGCATCCCATCAAATAAAGAGATCCTGAGCAAAGCGAAGGATGACAAAATATATTAATAAATGTTTTTAAGTACTTATTATCATGCTTTTAAAAATATTAAATCTGTAATCTCAAATTATAAATTATAAGATATGAAGATACTGATTACCGCTGCCACTAAAAGCGAATTATCGGCACTTAAGCAACAGCTTAACTGTGTAGGTAATTCGGCTATTGTTAACCATAACAGCATTTATTTAGCTGTAACAGATGTAGGAATTACTGCAACAGCTTATAACTTGACTAAACAATTGCAGACCAATACTTATGATTTGGTATTGAACACTGGGATTGCAGGCAGTTTTTCGGAACAGATAAATGTAGGGGAAACAGTTGTAGTGGAGCGTGAAGTTTTTGCCGACTGGGGGATTGATATGCCCGAGGGTTTCCTGACGGTTTTTGACGAAAATATTGTACCGAGGGGCATTTTGCCGTTTAACAGTGTCGGCGAACTTTATTGCAGGCATATAGCGCCTTACCCGTTTTTAAGAAGATTCAGAATTGTTAAGGGTGCAACTGTAAATGCAGGTAGCAGCGAAGCTTTAAGAATTGGGAAACTAAAAGCAAAATTTGCTCCGGATATCGAAAGTATGGAAGGGGCTGCTTTTTTTTATGTATGTTTGATGGAAAACATACCGTTTATCGAGATGCGTTGTATTTCGAACATAGTAGAAAAACGAGATAAAAGCCAATGGAACATACCGTTGGCTATAAATAACCTGAGTGATAGCGTTTCGTTTTTTTTAGCGAGCTTGCAATAATTAAAAATAAGTTTAGGGAGACCAACATTCAAAATTATCTAACATATTTCGGTGTTGCCCCTATAAACCACTTCTAACTAAACCTATTATTAACACATTTCCATGTGCCAACACTCGTTTATGCATTCCAAATTTTTATTTGGTAAAGGGTAGCGGTTTATATTTTAGACATCGATAAATTGCGGCGGCCTTTATTCTAGCGCTTGAAGGCAAAACCATTCCGCTCCAATTTCCCGGACGTCGGGATGGCGGATGCTTTCCTCAAATACCCTGTTACGCTGATGGAAAATCGGCTCTTTTTGGGGCTATCGACTGATGCCAATCCGGCTCTCCGAAACAGATTTCTGCTAAAATTCATTCCCAAATTCATTGACAATATTTTAACTATTCTTTTCTATATCAAATAGCTGATGATTACACAGCGCCTATTCCCAACGCTTGCAAAGGATACGCCGAACCTAATTGACTTGGCCTATCGTTACCAAAACATCAAGAAAACCGGCATTGAGTAGTATTCTGTGACAGACCCTGTCCTTTTCGTTGCAATAACTTTCTATCAACCGATAATAAGAATTGCTCTTACCTTTTGCCGGATTATGGCTATAATGAAAATCGAAAATACATAACAGGGGCAAAAGTAATCTATAATTAGCTTAAAATAAATACCTTTTGTGCACTAAACGAATTAATCAAATACACTGCTATTGAATATAAACCCATTAGCTCTTTATTATGCTCCAAAACACCCATATACAAGGCTAATTTTGCTCAAAATTCTTGCTTTTGAGTGGAAAAACTGAAACATGGGGTAAGTTTAAACAGATCTGTTGGCAGCCCACTTTAGGTGGTTGCGCACGATACAGTATTTCTGAAATATACCCTTCGAGCGGTTTTTGCCCACCCGTTTGCTGAAATCGGATATGAACTTGTCGAATGCCTATAGGAGTGTTTCCTACTCATTGCCGATGCCCTGATAGGCATTCTTGATCATTTCTACAAAGATGAACCCTTCTCACTCCCTGGTTCGCTGATAGTGTTCGATAATTTTAGTCTTGTTCTTCTAAACGCTTTTGAACCAGACAAAGGTGTAACGCTTAATATGGCTCTCCTGTTTTGTCCTACCCGCATAATCTTCTTCCAAACTAATATAGCCCATATTTACAAGAATGAAAACGGTTTAAACGAACAGCTTATGAATACTTTGCTTTAAACGCAGTAAACGGTAGTTGTTGATAGTTCCGAAATTAGACCGATGATCGCCTGAATGCCATGTGTAATAGCTGTTTTTGCTCTATACGGACGGCTATTTTGAAACAGGAATAAACCTTGTTCTGATAGGCATAGAAAAGGACTTTTAATAACGTACGAAGATGCTAACTGCTATTAGCTCCTCTTTTTTATTTAGAATAAATATCGGATAAATCAAACTCTTCAACAATGTGGCTTACTTAATGCACAGGACTGTATTCTGCTATATTGCTGTCTATGCTTACAGGGACGAGCCGACTATATGCTACCCATGTTATCCTAGCCTTAAAGCAATGTTTGTCTATCATTTATAACTTAATTATAAGAAATTTATACCAAAGAAAAATGGGCTTCCTTAACTTTTGGGACACCCTCGTTTGTGTAGAGTTAGGGAGAGCGCCTGTCGTGATACTTGCTACTTGATACCATTTCTGGTCAAGTCAAAATTTAATACAACTGTGAAAAAGTAAAAAATATGTTTTTTAATATAAGCATAAATGCTAAATAATCGTTATACTTGCACTAATTTTTGAAATTCGATATACTTTGCAAATCGAAATATAAAGTCTACATTTTGTACGCCTTGCAAAGGTTGGGCGAGAAATGTGATTTTTAATTAATGGCTTGTAAAAGCTTAATATTTTAATTAAAAAATGAAAAAGAAAGATTTACTTAAAGAAACAATTAAGCATGTGGATATCAAAACAATTGATTCGATATCGATTATTGATGCCATGCGCGAAATGTCGTTTTCTTCAAGAGACACTGCGGCGGCGGCAGACATTTTACAAATGATGTTGAAAGACAAAAAATGTAGTAATATCCTGACTTTAGCCGGCAGTACCAGCGCAGGTGGTTGTATGCAGGTTTATGTGGAAATGGTAAAGAGTAATATGATCGATACTATTGTATCTACAGGAGCATCGATTATTGATATGGATTTTTTCGAGGCTTTGGGTTATAAACATTATAGGGGTTCGCAGTTTGCCGATGATAAAGAACTTCGTTCATTATATATCGACCGTATTTACGATACTTATATTGATGAAGATGAATTGCAAAAATGCGATACAACGATTAAAAAAATTGCTGATTCGTTAGAGGCCCGTCCCTATTCGTCGCGCGAGTTTATTTGGGAAATAGGTAAATGGCTGACTAAGAATTCGAAAAAGAAAGAATCTTTAATTCAGGTTTGCTACGAACATAATGTGCCGATTTTTGTACCGGCATTCAGCGATTGCAGTGCAGGGTTTGGTTTGGTTATGCATCAGGTGGAACGCATGAAAAAGAATAAGCCTTATGTAACAATTGATTCGGTTGCCGATTTCAGAGAATTAACCGAAATCAAGATTAAAGCCAATATTACTGGTTTATTTATGGTAGGCGGCGGTGTGCCGAAGAATTTTGCACAAGATACGGTTGTATGTGCCGAATGTATGGGTATCGATGTACCCTTGCATAAATATGCCGTACAAATAACTGTAGCCGATGTCCGAGACGGTGCATGCTCAAGCTCGACTTTAAAAGAGGCAGCATCGTGGGGTAAAGTTGATACCATACATGAGCAAATGGTATATGCCGAGGCAACTACAACAGTTCCTTTAATCGCAAGTTATGCCTATCATAAAGGCGATTGGAAAAAACGCAAGGCAAGAGAGTGGGCTAAGTTATTCCAAAAATAAAAATACGTAACGCTGTATGTTAAGTAAGTTGTGATATCATTTTATCCGGGATGTGTTCTTTCGCAAATAAACCAGGGGTTTATCAACGATTCTTTATTATTATAAGAAAGACGCTTATCCGTATCCAACGATTTTATGGTACAACCCGCCCCTTCTAAAATAGCTTGTGCCGCAGCAGTATCCCATTCGTACGTATCTGCATGGCGGATGTATATATCGGCTTTTCCGTCGGCAAGCAAACACATTTTTAACGAACTGCCCATGGATATAGTAACTATCTCGCCGTGTTTTTGGTGTAACTTCTCAATATAGCTTTGGGTTTGATGAGTTGTATGGTTAGGGCTTGCCAAAACAGTATATACCCTATCGGCATTGCTGCTTGGTATTTTTATAGCCCTTAACAGCAAGTCGCTAAATGCTAATTCGACATCATTATTAAGATCAATATTTTCTATCTTATAGGCTTCTCTTTGATGGAAACCCCAAAATAATGCATTATATGCAGGGGCATATATTACTCCAAATGTGGGATAATTATTGATAATAAGGGCTATATTAACAGTAAACTCTTTCCTTTTCTGAATAAATTGCCTTGTACCGTCAAGCGGGTCGATCAACCAAAAAATATCCCACGCTTTGCGTTCATCATAGCCTCTGTCTCTTCCTTCTTCGCTTAATACGGGTATTCTGCTTTTAGCCAAACAAGCTTCAATTTCCTCATGGGCAACTTTATCGGCAAGAGAAAACGGCGAATTATCCGATTTCATGGTTATTTCATAGTCATCGGAATTAAAAAGTGGCATTATTTTTAATCCGGCTTTAACGGCAGCTACTATGGCATTTGTAAAAAGCTCTTCTTGTTTTTGCTTATCGAGGGTAGACATATCTTTAGTAATCATTTATATTCAGCAGACTTCGTGCTGTCAAGCGCAAATTATTTTTATGCAAACTTATAACATATATCAATTTCTTGCAAAGTAAAAACTAAAATAATGTTGTAAAACAAAAGCTTATTTTTGTAAAAATCTTTTGAATGGACTACTTTTGAATACTAATATATAACCATTTTTATTCAGAATAGTTTATGGATGCGATAAATAAGCTTTCACCACAGAGTGTATTCAGCTATTTTACTGAAGTTTGTGCAGTTCCTCGCCCTTCGAAAAAGGAGGAAAAAATAATTGATTATCTGATGGATTTTGCTCATACCCATCATTTGGAAGCAAAAAAGGACGATGCGGGAAATGTGTTGATCATTAAGCCAGCTACGAAGGGAATGGAAAGACGAAAAACAGTTGTTCTTCAAAGCCATTTGGATATGGTTGGCGAAAAAAATAGTGAAACGCAGCATGACTTTGAAACCGACCCTATTATCCCGTACATTGAGGGAGGATGGGTAAAAGCCAAAGACACAACCCTTGGCGCCGATTGTGGAATAGGAATTGCCGCCCAGTTGGCCGTTTTAACTGACGATACATTGCAGCACGGATGTATTGAATGTTTGTTTACAGTTGACGAAGAAACCGGTTTAACAGGAGCAAAAGCGTTACAGACAGGCTTTTTCGATGGTAAAATTTTATTGAACCTAGATTCGGAAGATGAGGGAGAATTGTTTATCGGTTGTGCAGGGGGCATTGATACAACTGTTTTATTTACGTATGATACCGAGCCTGTCCCTTCAAATTATATTGCTTTTAAATTAAGTGTTAGTGGCCTACAAGGTGGACACTCGGGCGATGATATAAATAAGGGACGGGGCAATGCCAATAAAATACTAAACCGGTTTTTGTGGCATGGTAATGTAAAATACGACCTACGTATCAGCCAGTTTGACGGTGGCAATTTACGCAATGCAATTGCGCGGGAAGCTTTTGCTGTTGTAACAGTGCATAAAGCCAGTAAAGATGCCTTGATGAGCGATTTTAACAATTACGTGAATATCATTAAGGCGGAATATAAAATTACGGAACCTCACTTACAACTGAATATTAAAGAAGTACCGATTCCGACATCGGTTATTGATGAAAGCACTCAGTACGAGCTGCTTAATTCGATATATGCATGCCCTTACGGAGTATTGGCGATGAGTTTTGAGGTTGAAAACCTGGTGGAAACGTCTACAAACCTAGCATCGGTAAAGTTTATAAAAAATAATCAGATACTTATTACAACAAGCCAGCGCAGTGCCAGCGATTCGGCAAAGCATGATGCCGCCAACACGGTGCGTTCCGTATTTCAGCTTACCAATGCCAGTATTGAACATGGCGACGGTTATCCGGGATGGAAGCCCAATAAAAACTCCGAAATTTTACATATTACCAAAACGACATACCAGAAGCTTTTTAACGTTGAGCCAGAGGTGAAAGCCATACATGCGGGTCTGGAATGTGGGCTGTTTCTTGAAAAATACCCCGACCTTGACATGATTTCTTTCGGGCCGACAATCAAGGGAGCCCATTCACCCGATGAACGGCTGGAAATTAGTACGGTACAAAAATTTTGGGATTTGTTGACCGAAGTATTGCGAAATATACCCGAAGAAAAAAAGTAAATGCAGGCCCAATTATATGTTTCACGATTTTTATGTGTAGAGATGCAAACATTATGTGTCTCTATATTTTATAAAGTAGTTGTTATTAAATTGATTTCGTCATAATTATACTAAACCGAGATCTAGTTGTCATGTTGAACATATAGATCCTTCACTTCGCTCATGATGACAACATGGCTGCGGTTAAGCATTAACCTGCAAAATAGATGGATGTAATAATGGAATTTTTGAGAACCACTGATGTGTTCTCGTGGCTAATAATTACAATACTTGTTGTTGTCGGTTTTTTTGTTGGTTTTGTAAATACGGTTGCCGGTGGAGCCACAGCACTGTCATACATATTATTTATGGGAATGGGCATGCCGGCCAATGTGGCTAACGGGACTACGCGGCTTGGGGTAATGTTGCAATTTATTACTTCGTCAATAGTTTACAATAAAGAGGGTTACTTAGATAAGAAAAAAGGCATGCAAATAGGCATCCCTGTAGCATTAGGATCGATAGGTGGAGCGCAGTTTGCAGCGAACCTCAATATAAAAGCATTTGAGATATGTTTATCAGGAGCTTTGTTAATCATGCTGTTTTTTCTTTTTTACGACTCGAAGAAATTTTTACACGAACAAACCGAAAAATTGTCGAAAAAAATAAACTGGAAAGTTTGGCTGGTCTTTTTATTTATTGGCTTTTACGGAGGGTTTACGCATATCGGGGTTGGTATATTTATATTGGTAGCATCGGTATTATTGGTAGGGTTCGATTTGTTAAGGGCTAACGCCGTAAAGCAATTTGCCGTAATGTTATATACCCCGCTGGCATTACTTGTTTTTGCTTTAAACAATCAGGTTGTATGGGCAGTAGGAGCCATTTATGCAATAGGCAACATATCGGGGGCTTTGCTTGCAACAAAACTGGCAATTAACTGGGGAGCCAATTTTATACGTTGGTTTTTGGCCTTAATTATCCTGATTTTTGCTTTCTATCTATTATACAAAAACTTTTAAATTTGTTAATGGTTAATTGTGAAAGTGATATGCGTATAGTGTATTGTGATTTACCACATATCTCACTACTTAGATCATATATCCAATTAAGAAAGTTATGTGTTATAATACTTGATACTCACCACTTGATGCCATTTTCAGTTTTCAATTCCATTTTATTTGTTGCGCACGGTAATATAATTAGCCAATTCAATCAACGATTTGTGTGCGGGGGAACTTTCAAACCCGTTTAAAACAGCGATGGCTTCGTTGCGAAATTGGTTCGCTATTTCCAATGCATATTCCAGTCCTTTGTGTGTAATAACAAAATCGCGTACAAGTTCTACATTTTGCTTGTTGTCTGCCGCATTTTTTACCAAATCGAGAACCCGTTTTTGCTCATCGGCATTAACTTGTTTAAGCGCATATATCAAAGGTAAGGTAATTTTACGCTCGATAACATCATTACCGGTTAGTTTGCCAATCAGGTCGGTTTTTTGGTAATCGAAAATATCATCACGAATTTGGAAAGCCATACCCATTAATTCTCCCATTTTGTGCATTTTCCTTACTGTTTCGTCTGTTGCTCCTGCCGATTTTGCGCCGGTTGCAGCGCATGCCGCAAAAAGCGCCGCAGTTTTTTTATTAATAATTTCGAAATAAACCTCTTGGGTAGTATCTAAGACGAACGATTTTTGAATTTGCAGTAATTCGCCTTCACTCATATATCTTATCGGTAAAGTCATCATTTCCAGTAAATCAAAGGCATGGTTGTGCGTAACCAGCATCAAAGCTTGCGATAGTAAATAGTCTCCAACCAGTACGGCAGCTTTGGAGTGCCATATTGCATTTACCGATTTCATTCCCCTCCGTTCATCGGCATCATCCACTACATCATCATGTACTAATGTTGCGGTATGTAGCATTTCAATAGCAGTGGCCGTCAAATAGGTAAGCGGGTTAATTTCGCCGTTCATGTCGGCCGAAAGGAAAATTATCAAGGGACGTAGTTGTTTTCCTTTCTGTAACAACAGGTAATCAATAATTTCTTGTAATAAAGGGACATCCGTTTCGAGATTTTTACGAAAAAAAACCTCATATTCTTCCAATCTATGCTTAACAGGCTGAGCGATGAGCTCTAAACTTTCTGCCATAATAACAAGCTTCATTTTTTATGAAGCTACAAAGTTAGAAAAATTCTCTTATCCCGCCCCTACCTTATCTTTTGAGAAAACAGGTCAACTGCATGAAATTATATTTTACACTGGATTACCCATGGTGAACTCGCAAAGCCCGGTTGTTTCGAACTTTTCCCCTGTAATTATGCGCTAAATATAAGTTTTACATCATTACGAACCACAAGTGAAGCAATCCAGTATTTTCATTTTTCACATTAACAATTAGATTTATATTACTGCATATCAATAATTTGATGTTTTATTATTTTTTCGTACGTTTGCTCTGCTATAGAAAAGCAATATTGAAGGATTGAAAATTGGAAAAGGCATCAAGTAATGAGTATCAGGTATCCGTAATGCACGATAAACCTCTTTTCCAGAAGGGAGCTTAATTTTGGTTTAAAAGTTTAAAGTCAGTTTTGTGGATAAGAAAGTTTTCATAAAAGCCAATATTTTTTTTCCTTTGTATTAAACAAACGAGACATGTAAAATGTCGGTAAAGCGAAAGAAAAGACTTACTAAAAAGGATCGTTACAGGCATCTTATTATTGTTGCTGCAATAATAGCTGTTTGTTCATTGTTCCTTTTCCGAAGTTCGGAGAAGGGTAGGATTGCTTTTGACATACGCATTCCTGCTCCTTATGAAATATGCGGAATTGACGTTTCACATTATCAGGAAAAAATCGACTGGAAATTTATTGCGCAGCTACGCAGCGGTAAAGATAGCTTGGGGATATTGTTCGCATTTATTAAAGCTACCGAAGGCAAATCGTTAAAAGACCCCTATTTCAGCTATAATTGGGAAAACGCAAAGAAAAATAAGATGTTACGGGGTGCATATCATTATTACAAGCCCAATGTTAACTCGAAATTGCAAGCAAATAATTTTATTGCTACCGTTAAAATGGAAGCGGGAGATTTGCCACCTGTACTGGATATTGAGGAAACAGGGCGTTTCGGGAATGACAATATGCGCAAGGGAATTAAAAACTGGCTGACGATAATTGAAAAACACTATAGAGTAAAACCTATTCTATATTGCTATGTCGATTTTTACGAACATATTTTAAGTACGGATGAATTTAAAGATTATCCATTGTGGATTGCCCATTATTATGAAGATGAATTACGGGTAAAAGAAAAATGGTATTTTTGGCAGCATAGCGATAAAGGACGTATTGAGAGTATACGCGCTAAAGTTGATTTTAATGTGTTTAATGGGACCTTTGAAGAATTGAAAGCATTATGCAAAAAATAGTAGACAACAGGGCTATTATTCCGCCGTATTTACAAAAAGGTGATACGATAGGGATAGTTGCCCCGGCCAAACAAATAGAACGAGAATATGTGGATAACGCTATAAAAGTATTCCAAAACTGGGGCTTGGAGGTAGTGTTGGGTGAACATATATTTGACGGGTACAATCAGTTTGCTGGAACGGATGAACACAGGGCTGCCGATTTGCAAGGTTTTTTTACGAATTCCGAGGTTAAGGCAATAATTTGCACCCGAGGTGGTTATGGTAGTATACGTACGTTCGGCTTTCTCGATTTTCAACTTATCCGGCAGAACCCGAAGTGGTTGATAGGTTATAGCGATATTACAGCCTACCATACATTATTTAATTCTAAATTGGGTGTTGCGACAATTCATGGGGCTATGCCGTTGAATTTTCCTGATAATGCAGGTACTAACGAGTCTGTTGAAACTTTGAGAAAGGCCTTGTTTGGAAAGTTGGAGGGCTACACTTTATCGCCAAACAGTTTAAATATCCATGGAACGGTAAAAGGAACGCTAATAGGCGGAAATTTATCTATTTTACAGAGTGTTGCGGCTACACCGGCAGATATTATTCCCGACAACGCTATCTTATTTATCGAAGAAATAGACGAATATCTGTATCATATCGACCGGATGATGATGAATTTGAAGTACAGCAGTAAGCTTGCCAAATTAAAGGCTATTATAACAGGTGGAATGACCGGTATAAAGGATAATAACATCCCTTTTGGTAAAACAGCCAATGAGCTGATACAGGGTTATGCTGTTGAAGCCGGTATTCCGGCAGTATTTGATTTCCCTGCCGGGCATCAAGAACCTAATCTAGCGTTATATTTTGGACGGACAGTTACATTGGATATCGGGAATACTGAAACGCGCTTGCTATTTGAATAAGATTCAGAAACTGTCTAAAAATGAAACAATAAACACATTATATGCTGATTATAAATTTATTAACTGGATATTTATTCGTAAATTTAAAGAATCAAATCACTTAAATGAATGAATAAGCGATAGCCAACAGGCTTAACCGATTTACTCAGAGGAATGCAATAGTACAGCTTTTAGCGGATAACCGCAAGCGTAAGTATCCCCCAAGAGAAGTTTAAATGCGCTATTTTACTTGTTGAAAACAGGTTGCCATTGGCGAATGCTACCCAACGATTTTCCCGGCTGGAAGCTGGAATACTACTACTTCTGCAAGTGGAAGCGGAATGGAACAATAGAAGAGGTTCACGAAGTGTTGCGCACAGCTGTTCGGAAAGCGCAAGGAAAGAAAGCCTCTCCCACGCTGACAATTATCGGCAGCCAATCGGTCAAGATGAGCAGGCAGTGCGGTATTCATAAGGGAATTGACGGTGGAAAAAACATAAAGGGACGAAAGCGTCAAATTATAGTATATTCGATGGGGCTAATTTTAGTGGCGGATGTTCATGCCGCCAACATTCATGGCTCAAAAGCAGCGCTCAAGCTTATTCACCAGCAGAAGTATCGGTTTCCAAAGCTGGCAAAAATCGTTGCCAATGGGGGTTATAGAGGCGCGCTGGCAGACAAGGTTAAGAACTGCTTCGGCAGGATACTGCAAGTTTTTATGAGGAAGGATGCTAAAAAGTTTGATGTACTACCCAAAAGCTGGATTGTATAGCATACGTTTTCTTGGTTTGAGTTCTCAGAAGGCTTGTAAAAGACTACGAAACCCTACCTGAAACCAGCATCGCTATGATAAAATACACATTAATAAATATTATGATTAATAAAATTTAGACAGTTTCTAAGAAACTGTTTTGAATTTACGATTATATCATATATTTAATCATTGCTGTCCCATTAAGATCTAAAATAATTAGTTATAAAGGTTTTTCGAGCAAACGGACTTGAATTTATAGGTTTGCTTCAGATTAATCTGATGGCATATGTTCCAAAACAAATACGGTTTTGCTTAAATGGATTCATTTCTCAATCGAAGTAAGTTCAATCGTATTTTGACCAAGTATATAGGCGATAAATACGTGAAGTATTTCACTTGTTGGAATCAACTGCTTGCTTTAATGTTCGGTCAATTCTCCAATCGAGAAAGTCCGAGAGACTTGATGCTCATCATTCCAAATGTTATCATTTAGGAATGGGGAAGAATGTTTCAAAATCATCTTTGTCAAGAGCCAATCAAGATAGAGGCTATCGCATTATTGAAAAGTATGCTTATTACCTTGTAAACGAAGCAAGAGAAGAGCGCGCCACGAACATATTTAAACTCGGTGGTAACGTCTACGCTTTTGATTCAACGACGATCGACTTATGCTTTTCCGTATTTTGGTGGGCGAAGTTCCGCAAGAAAAAAGGAGGCATCAAAATACATATATTATACGGTGTAGAAACACAGATAGCTGTATTCTTTCATATTACCGAAGCTTCTGTGTAAGGCTCAAAGGCAATGAAAGAAATCCCATATGAATCTGACTCTTATTATATATTTGACCGAACCTACAACAATTTCAGGATGTTGTATAGAATTCATCAGATAGGAGCCTGCTTCGTTGTCAGAGCAAAGAAGAATCTTCAATATAAGTCCATCAAATGGAAAAAGAAGTTAGCTAAGAACGTGCTTTCGGATATGACTATTGAACTGACTGGTTTTTATCCCAGGCGATACTATTCCGAGCATCTTCGTTTGGTCAGATATTGGGATGAGGAACAAAAGCGTGAGTTTGTTTTCTTAACCAATGCTGCGTACATCACAGCCCTTCAGTCTGCCGAACTTTACAAGAGCCGATGGCAAGTAGAGCTTTTCTTCAAATGGCTAAAATAGCGCCTTAAGATCAAGAAGTTTTGGGGTACTACAGAAAATGCCGTAAGAATACAAATCTATGCTGCAATATGCGCCTATTGTTGGGGAGCAATCGTTTAAAAAGACATGCAACTTGATAGAAGTACATACGAAGTCTTGCAAATATTAAGCATCTCATTGACCGATAAAACTCATCTTCGAGACTTCTTTGACAAAACTAAATTTCAAAATGGCGAAGAACGAGTTAGGCTTAATGAGCCAAGTTTGTTCAATTTTTAACAATGTCCCGTTTTTAGTGGGACACTAATGAACGAAATAAATAAAGATGAAAAGGAAAAACCGCTTAAACGAGGTCGTGTCAGCCAGAAAAAGAGTAAAACGCTTGTTATAGTTGAAATCAAGCCTGTTGAAAGAAAGACGACCAAAACAGTTAAGCCACGCCTAGCTGGTCATTTGAAAATGATTGTCATAAATGACCTGAAATCCGATACGATAGCTCCATTGGTACAGGAAAATGTCTCAGATAAAGCAATTATTGATTCTGACGGCTCAACTTCTTATGTCAAATTAAAAGATATTGTCAAAGAACATCGTCCACAGGTAATACTTAAAAAGAAATAGTATACATTTCCTTATTATCATTCAGTTACGTTATGATCGCTATTATTGTTTATACAACATCCATGAATTGTGTGCACGAAGGTACCAACTTTACCATACAAACCGTGCTGGCTCAGTTGGGCAGCCTGATAATTGCCACAATCAGTGGGAAACAGGCCGGAGCATTCGGATACACAGGATTGTTTGTCATCGAAATTTCAATGGCAACAATCACTTTAGTATGTTTGCCTGATTTATATCCGGAAGAATAAATTGCTGTTTATCGGGTAATTTCAACCTCAATGCGGTTAGCCTTTACATTAGGCATTTTAAGAGTATCGCCATAACCTTTTACCTGGATACGACTGTGGTTGACACCTTTACTCAATAAATAAGTACGTATAGTTTCTCCACGGTTAACCGATAATTGCTGGTTACGGAATGTATTATCCCCCTCGTTGGTATAGCAATGCAAAACAACCGTCCATGAGTATTTTTTATTCAACAAATCGGCAAACTGAGCCAATAAAGAGTATGAGCTATTTTCCAAAATAGTACGTCCGTATGTAAATGTCAAATTATTAAAGACATTTTCAAGTAGCCTGGTCTCATCATTCGATAAAATAATATCGCATTTAGAGACTTTCCAAATTCTGTAACCCGATTGTGCCTGTTCAGGACATCCGAAATTGGCTTTGGTACCGGGTTCATTCGGACATACATCGTCCCTATCCGGAATACCGTCGTTATCCGAATCGATTAATGCCGATTTATTTTCAAAAGTGCCGGAAGAGGCAACAGGAGCATTATTAACCATTTGCGATTGCTGCTGTATTTGCCGCCCCGATTCATTGGCAATCATACGCGACTCTATTTCCAGATTTTTGGCTAACTCGATATAATAATTATTATCGACAGCCGTTTTGAATTGTACAGGCTCAATCCCTTCAAAAACATCCTTCCGGGGGCCAATTACCCTTACCTCGCTCGAAACCGTAATATTATTGTTGTTATTAGCAGTTCTATCGGTAAGTTTTTGTTCAAGAGGGCATCCGTTGTTCAAAGCTAGACCCATTTCAAAGGGGCATTCATCTTTATGGTCAGGTATTCCGTCGCCATCGCTATCCGGGCAACCTTTCAGTTCGGGCAATCCTGGCACATATGGGCAGTCGTCCATAAAATCGGGTACGCCATCATCATCTTTATCCGGACAACCTTTTGCCTTTTTCGACCCCGGTATATAGGGGCACAAATCTTCGTTATCGGGTACACCATCACCGTCCGAATCAACTACCAAAACTGGTTTTGCCCCATTATCCTTCTTTTTATTTTCTGAATTCCTATTATTCCATTGACCACAAAAATCAACGGTTTCCATATCATCATCAATCGATGTCAATAGAATCGCTGCGCCAAAACTACCTTCATCAGGCAGTACTTGCGCTTTTCCCTCTTCCCCTGTAGCTATAACTATTACTATAATAGCAATATAGCCTGTCAACTTCAATAAATAATCTATTACCATCCCACATAAATATTTTTGATAAAAATAGATACTTTGCAGATTCGTAACTCTTAAGAAATTTATAAAAATATTTAAATTTTGTTATACCTTTTCAAGCAGTGCGATATTTTCGATGTGGTGAGTGTGAGGAAACATATCTACTGGCCAGCAATTAAGCAACTTATAACTTTGGCCTAAAGCAGCAATATCGCGTGCCTGCGTGGCTGGATTGCAACTTATGTAAACAATCCGTTGGGGCGATACGGCCAATAGTGTTTTTACAACATCCGGATGGATTCCCGCCCGCGGTGGGTCGAGGATAACCACATCGGCTTTTCCGTTTTCGCGTATAAAATCCTTGGTCAAAATATCTTTCATGTCGCCAACATAAAATGTTGTATTAGTAATGTTATTTATCTCCGAGTTTATGCGGGCATCGTCAATAGCCTCCTTTATATACTCAACACCAATTACTTTGGCAGCATTACGCGCCAAAAAGTTAGCGATGGTTCCTGTTCCAGTATACAAGTCGTAAACCGTTTCTTTGCCTGTCAGTTGGGCATATTCGCGTGCAATACTGTACAATTGATAAGCCTGTTCAGTATTGGTTTGGTAAAACGATTTTGCTCCTAACCTGAACTGCAAATCCTCCATCATTTCGGTAATGTAAGGCTTCCCCGCATATACAATCATTTCCTGATCGGCATGGCTGTCATTCGGCTTACTGTTGATAACATATTGCAATGATGTAATTTGCGAAAAATTATCCAAAAGATAATCCAGTAACTTAATACGCTTTTTTTCATCTTCTTTGGAAAAAACAACAATTACCATTATTTCGCCCGAGCTTGCCGTGCGTATGATTAAATTCCGCAAAAAGCCCTTTTTTTCTTTTAAATCGAAAAAATCGTAATTGTTTTCAACGGCAAAGGTCTTTACAGTAAACCTTATGGCATTCGACGGTTCGGGTTGCAGGTAACATTTTTTAATATCGAGCACTTTGTCAAAACGTTCGGGAATGTGGAAACCCAAAGCATTGGGATTATCAAGTTCCGCATTATTTTCAATCTCTTTGCGGGTTATCCAACGTTTATCCGAAAACGTAAACTCTAGCTTATTCCGGTAGTACAATGTTTTTTCCGACGCTAAAGTCGCTTTAACATTCGGGTTTTCAATCAGTCCTATTCTTGTAAACTGATCGATTACTTGTTTTCGTTTGTAGTCTAGTTGCGATTGATAAGGCAGGCGTTGCCATTTGCAACCCCCACATTCGCCAAAATGCTCGCAAAAAGGTTTCCCTGCATTTTCAGCCTCGTGTAGGGTTCTCACAACCAAGCCTTCGAAATATCTTTTCTGTTTTCGTGTTATCTGGATATCCACTACATCACCCGGAATAGCATAACTTACAAAAATCACAATATCGTTAACTCGCGCTATTGCTTTACCTTCGGCGGCAACATCAACGATTTTAACATTTTCAAACAAAGTATTTGTTTTTTTGGCAGATTTTTTGCTCACAACGACGTATATTTGTACCGCAAATTTACAAAGAAATGAGAAATAAGCTAAAAAGCATACAAACCGACTCTATAAAATAGTAATAATTAATTTTAAGTTAGACTGATAGAAAAGAATGGATTCATTAACTCATGTTGTAATGGGGATGGCAATTGGCGAGCTAACCTTGGGTAAAAAAGTCGGTAAAAAAGCTTTGTTATGGGGCGCATTAGCTGCCAACATTCCCGACATCGACGGTATTTTTCAATATCTATTCTCTCCCGCATCGTCAACTTTGTTTCACCGGGGAATTTCCCATTCGTTGCTGCTTTTAGCGTTGCTTTCGCCATTAATAGCGCTGGGGATAAATCACCTATACAAAAGCAATCGCCAAAGCTGGAAAGGATGGTTCCGCTTAGTATTTTTTGCATGGACATCGCACCTTTGCCTCGACGTTTTCAATACATACGGAACTGGCTTATTGGAACCTTTCTGCCATGTGCGCATAGCCTACGACGCCATTGGTATAAGCGACTTGTTTTTTATTGTTCCGTTAATAGCGACTGCTCTTATATCGCTTATATCTCGCAAAACCAGTAAAGTACCTCAAATAGCATCGGCTGTAGCATTATCGTTGTCTTTCCTGTACATGGGATTTACAATAGGCAACAAGCAAAACATCGAACATTTTGCTGAGAATGAGTTGCATCGCCAGGGGGTGAGCTACACACGGATTCTTACATCGCCCCTGCCGATAACCAATTTTGCATGGATGATAGTAGCTGAAGATGAAAACGGCTTTTGGAAAGGCACATACAGCATGACAACCGAAGATGTCATCAGATTCGATTATACTCCTAAAAATTACGAATTGGCATTGGAAATTGAGGATATAAAGGATTTTAAAACGCTGCAACGCTTTAGTAAAGGCTATTATGTTTTACGTAAGGATATAAATGACAACATTATCCTGTCCGACCTGCGTTTTGGTAGTCTTTCGAGTAATGGTATTACCCAAGGCACTTTGGGTGGTGGGCTTAATTTTACCATGCAAACAACCCCTGACGGTAAACTCGAAATCGAGCGTTCACACCCAAAACGCAATGTAACACCAGTCAATGTAAAACACTACATTAAACGGATATTAAAAAAGTCATAACAAGAAAAACGCTATAACGAAAGAGATATACAACAAATTATGTTTCTTTTTCTATTATACTGGGACAAATGCATGAAATTACATTTCACGCTAGATCATTGATACACTGAAATATAAGTCTAATTATAGATATGAAAAATACAGGATTACATGCGGTTGTCATATTATAAGAATCCGAATTTAAAAAATAGTACATTTATAGCTTACTTCAATTTATCTGAAATGAAAATTATTTCTTTCCACTTTATTTTTATCTAAAATAATTCCCGTTTGCCACAAAACCGGAAGCAATTTTCACATTGCAGATGTTTTTCAATCACTTTTAATTTTATTTTATAAACACAAGGGCGTTTGCATAATTTATTCCACAAAATAGAATGAAGTTTTTATTTAAATTGGTAGTAACTTGGCAATAGTTACAGGTTCCGGCTAACGTTGTAAAACGTTTTTTTTGAGCATTGAAGCTCATACACATGAAATATTTAATTATAAATACATAATTTTGCACGATATGATCGAAAAACAAAAAAGTTTAAATACAACATCTGAATTTGAAAAGGCTATACTAGTTGGGATTATGCTAAGCGGACAGGATGAGCGCCAAGTGAAAGAATACCTTGACGAGCTCGATTTTCTAGCACAAACAGCCGGAGTAGTTTTGATTAAACGCTTTGTTCAGCGCATTAATACTCCCAATACGCGTACGTTTATCGGTACAGGCAAGGTTGAGGAAATTAAAGCGTACATGAGAGCAGAAGAAATTGAGCTTGCTATTTTTGATGATGAGTTGTCGCCCTCGCAAATGCGCAATCTCGAAAAACTGCTCGAATGCCGTATACTCGATCGTACCAGCCTGATACTCGATATTTTTGCACAACGCGCCAAAACAGCTTATGCTAAAACTCAGGTTGAACTGGCGCAATACCAGTATATGCTCCCCCACCTGACACGTATGTGGACGCACCTGGAGCGCCAGCGCGGCGGTAGTGGTACAACCATGCGCGGGATGGGCGAAACACAGCTCGAAACCGACCGCCGTATTGTACTGGAACGGATATCGAAATTAAAGGAGCAGCTGAAGAAAATCGACCGCCAGATGGTATCGCAACGCAGCAACCGCGGCAATATAGTGCGCCTGGCATTGGTAGGATACACAAATGTCGGTAAATCGACCTTGATGAATTTGTTGAGCAAATCGGATGTATTTGCTGAAAATAAGCTGTTTGCAACGCTAGATACCACAGTACGCAAAATGGTAATTGACAACCTTTCGTTCCTGTTATCCGATACCGTAGGGTTTATCCGCAAACTTCCCCACCAGTTGGTAGAGTCGTTCAAGTCAACCCTCGATGAAGTGCGCGAAGCCGATGTGCTAGTGCATGTGGTCGACATTTCGCACCCCAACTTCGAAGAACAAATGAACGTGGTAAACCAAACATTACAGGAAATTAACGCAGGCGATAAACCCACATACATAGTATTCAATAAAATTGATGTATACACATATGTAGAAAAAGACGAAGATGATTTATCGCCCAAAACAAAAGCCAATTTTACACTTGAGGACTGGATGAACAGCTGGATGGCCAAGGACAACTCACCGTGTACATTTATTTCAGCAAAAAACAAAACCAACATCGACAAATTACGTAACGATGTGTATAAGATTGTTGCCGAAATACATGCAGGCCGTTATCCGTTCAATAACTTTCTGTATTAATGTTTGAAGCATAGAAATAAAAAGGAAAGGCTGTCTTAAAAGTCAGAATCTAACTCATTCTTATCATCCTGAGCAAAACTAATGGTCTTACTATCAGCAAAAGTATATTCTTCGCTTCGATCAGGACAAAACTTTGCAAGTTCGGCAAAGCTAATGACAATTCGGAGAAATTTTAAGACAGCTTCTTTTTATTTATAATTATAATAAAAGTTTCGTGTGTCGCGGGTAACCGACGACAAATCCGTACGGATAGTCAGTAGAATAGAATCATGCCTTAAAGATTTCAAATTCGACAGCTTAAACGAGCGCAAACTCCGTATCTGACTGCCTTCGCCCTTCTCCTCCGAATTATGTCTGAAACTTAGCCGTATCGTATCGGCTACAATTGTATCTGCCGGAGGTATATTTTCACTTAATTTCTTCGTCAAGCGAAATTTATGCAAACTGGTATCCAAGCCGGAATAGGTAAAATCTACCGTTAAATAATCCTTTGACAGCCACATACGTTTGATTGCCGTAACAGTATCTACATAAAGGGTATCCGCAATATCGTCGGTTACCGTAAATACGGTATCTGTCGGTATCTTCTGGAGGTCGGCAACGTATATGTTCACATTATCTGGTGTATTATTGGTAAACTGAAAAGATACAACCACCCTGTCGCCTACCTCAACCTCATAATCGCCAGATAGCACATTCTGGGTATATACGGTTATTTTATCAGTATCCAGATAGATAGATTTTTGAGACTCGACCGTACCGATAGCCGAAAATAAAAGCGGTGTATCGGAGCCGGCACATGCAAAAAGTAATAGGAATAATCCTATTAAACAAGCATATATAAAATAGATTGTAATTTTCATCATGCTTCAAAAATACGAAAATTTTTCTGTCTCCATGATACTTCAAAACAAACGCATGAAAAAACAACAAAGTGCCAAATTATTTATATATAGCAATATAAAGGCTAAATGTAAATATTCGGTGGAGCAATTATTATTTTTCGGATATTTTAACCACAGAGCTCACAAAGTCTTTACGCAAAGTTCACAATCCTTGTGTTTCTTGTGATGTTCTTGCATGACCCTGTTGGCTCGTAAACTTTGGCGTTTGATACATCGCTTGCATTCATAATTCTCCTTGTCTTTTTTCTAATAATATTCCTTGCAAGTACATCTCTGGTATTCAATATATTATTTATATAGATATTCCCTAAACTTATTTCTGAAACCTAATTCGTCAGGATATTGTGTTATAAAATTTAATATATTCATAGCCTAATCGATTATTTAACTATAATGATAATTGTTTTAGGCAAAAAAACGGATATGCATTTTACAAAAAACTTGTTTAATCATTGGAAAGCTTTCAATCTCACTTTCTTTTACATCAATTTCGGCTTTGTCTATTTAACATACTTTGGAGAACACCACCAAATAACGATTTCTGCTTAGTTGCAGATGCAGTGGATACACGGGTAAAAAAAGTTATTGCAACTGTTGAGACCGACCACCCCAATTTAAGCTCTGCGGCAAATAACGCATGCAGGCAGGACGTTGCGTTTTGGGCTATAAGTAACAACAACGAATAAAGTATAACCGTTTATCCCGAAAAACAAATTGATTTTGAATACGATTTCAGCAAACAAAAAATAACGTTTAACGAATTGACAAGGGAGCATTTAAAACTGACGACAATAGCTTACTATACAGCGCGAGCAAAAATGGGCAGGCATTCGAACTAGTTTTTGCCTTGCAAAATTGCTATAACGACGGTTTTAATTACCTGTTTTCCACAATTGCTAATTTTAATGGCAGGGCATACAGCGGGTGCGGTGTGTTTTTTTGAATGAAAGATTTTTTTTATTTATACAACTATTACCATATTGACATCCTTCACTCCATTCATGATCTAAATTAATTGATAATAAGGCACTTTATTTCACTCAGGATGACAAAACGGATTAAAATACAACTTCTAAGACAAGCTCTTACGAATAAAACATACCGATCACATGCTAACGGGGAAGTAAACAAAAGAGAAGGTCTATAATAACCTTCTCTTTCTCATATAAATATATCAATCTTAACTATCGCCTATTTTTTAACAGGCTAGTAGGATTCAGTTTTTCCTTTTTCTTTTCTTTTCTTACGATCAAGTCGTATGCAACCGGTATTGCAATAAATACGGTTGAATATGCACCGATTATGACACCAACCAAAAGAGCAAATGAAAATCCGCGGATGGTTTCGCCACCGAACAGGAATATGGCCAACAATACAATAACTACGGTTAACGAGGTATTAATGGTACGCACTATAGTTGTATTAATAGCCTCATTAATTGTAGAATACCAATCACGTTTCGGGTATAATTGCTTGTACTCGCGGATACGGTCGAAAATTACCACAGTATCGTTAATCGAGTATCCGATAATTGTAAGAATTGCCGCTATAAACTGCTGGTCGATATCCATTGTCCAAGGGAACACACCTGCACCAATCGAGAATATCGAGACGGTTAACAGGGCATCGTGGGTAAGCGATGTAACACCGCCAAAGCCCCACTCCCAACGCGAGAACCGCAAGGCAATATAAACAAAAATAGCCAGTAACGAGAATACAACCGCAATTATCGCATTTCGTTTCATATCATCGGCTATCGAAGGACCAACCTTTTCGGAACTGATAATCCCGTTCGGGTTGGTTGCCGTTGACGCAAACTCATCATAAGTAAGAGGTGAAGCAAAAAGACCGCCGATGGCTTCGTATAATTTTTCCGATGCTTCGCGATCAACATCCTCACCCTCTTCATTGATACGGTATTTTGTTGTGATTTTTACCTGGTTTATTGGTCCAAACTGTTTTACAACAGCCGACTCGTCGAATGAGGCTATTGCGTTACGAACGTCATCAACCTCCATAGGTTTGTCAAAGCGAACTACAAATGTACGCCCACCCGTAAAGTCGATACCATAACTCATGCCTTTTGTAAAAATAAAGGCCAAGCCTATTATACAAGCTATAGTTGAAATGAGATAGGCTTTTTTACGCATACCCAGAAAATCGACTTTGGTATTGGCCAAAAAGTCGTATGTGCGTTTATTTCCAAAACTGATATTTTTGTTTTTATCAAGCAACCACTCGAATACCAAACGCGAAACGAATATTGATGTAGCAAGTGATGTAAGAATACCCACAACCAATGTTGTGGCAAAACCCTGAACCGGACCCGAACCGAAAATGTACAAAACAACTCCGGTGATTAACGTAGTTAACTGTCCATCGATAATTGCCGACATTGCATTTTTATATCCTTCGGCTATTGACATCCGCTGGCTTTTGCCCAAACGCAGCTCCTCTTTAATACGTTCATATATAATTACATTTGCATCTACAGCCATACCCATGGTAAGCACAATACCGGCAATACCAGGCATTGTAAGCACCGCGCCGAATGATGCCAAGGCGCCGAATAACATCAACACATTGCTAAGCAAAGCTATGTTCGATGCCAATCCCCCCATACCGTAATAGAACCACATGTAAACCAACACTAAAAGGAAAGCCAGAAAGAATGATAAAAACCCTGCGTTAATTGATTCCTGACCAAGTGAAGGCCCTACAACCGCTTCCTGTACAATACGTGCAGGCGCAGGCATTTTACCCGATTTCAACACGTTGGCCAAGTCATCAGCCTCGTTTACGGTAAAACCGGTTGTACCACCCGAAATTTCGGAACTTCCACCCGTTATTTCCGTATGAACCATTGGGCTCGAATAAACGTAATCATCTAGAACAATGGCGATTGATTTTCCGATATTATCGGCGGTAAGGCGCGCCCAGATTTTCGAGCCTTCGGCATTCATGTTCATGCTAACCTTTATTCCGCTTCTCCCATCTCCGAACGAGCGGCGGGCATCGGTTACAACACTACCATCCAACGGAGCTTTACCATCGCGCGTGTTTACTTTTATAGCAACCAAGTCGTAAAACGAGTCGTTTTTATCAACAGCCTTAATTGTCCACATCGGTTTAAACTCGCGAGGGAATAAACCGCGCACCTGCGGCATGTTCAGCCATTTGTTTATCAAGCCTGTATCGGCAACCGAAGCACGGCCGATAACCGGCCCCATTCCCAATTGCCCGTTTTGGTCAACCATAGGTTGCAACTTCACAAACAAGGGTATTTCTGCTTCGTTGTTTAAAGCGTTCAATGAGTCGGCCGCATTTGAAGTTAATTGGGCTAACAGCGAATCCGATTCAAGGCCATCATCAATACTGTCGGTTACAGCAACCGGTATATCGGCCACAAGTGTACTGTCAACTTTCACTTCGGGTTTTTCGCTGGCAAGCATGCTTTTGATTACATCATTTGCCTGCTGTAAAATCGGGAAAATTTCAGCATTTTCATACGTTTCCCAAAACTCGAGGTTAGCCGTACCTTGCAAAAGCTTACGAACGCGTTCAGGCTCTTTTACACCCGGTAATTCAACCAAAATACGCCCTGAATTGCCTAAGCGCTGAATATTGGGAGCTGCAACCCCGAAACGATCGATACGGTTACGAAGCACGTTAAATGAGTTTGCCACTGCACTTTCGGCATCGTCGCGGATAACTCTTAAAACGTCATCGTTACTTGATTCGGGTTTAATGCGTTCGCGCAACTCGTACGTACCGAATATACGCGATAAACGGCCGTTAGGTTCAATTTCATTCCATGATTCGTCAAAAAGAGTAACAAAATCGCTACCGCTTGTTCTTTGTTTTTGAGCGGCAAGATTCATCGCTTTTACAAATGAACTGTCAGCACTATGTCCCGACATTGCCCTTACGATATCAGGCAACGATACTTCGAGGGTAACATTCATCCCCCCTTTAAGGTCGAGGCCTAAGCTTAATTCTTTGTCTTTACACTCTTTGTATGTGAACCCTAAAAAAACTTTTTCGCTCAGTTTCGCACGTAAATAATCAGCTTCTTTTTGAGGGTCTCCTTGCGCAATTTCTTTTGCTTGTTTCTCTACCCTCCACGTTACAAACGTAAACGAAAGCTGGTAGATACAAGCCACAAAGAACAATATGGCAACTAATTTGATGGCTCCTTTACCTTGCATGGTTATTAGTTTTGAATATTTAATTGTAATTCAGAATTTTCATGAAACGAGGTGCAAATTTAATACTTTTTTCGATACCTTCGTTTATCGCAGTGGTATTTTATTATTACCCGTTACAAACTAAACCTTTATAACAGGTGAATAACACTGCTTTTTAGTAACCGGACAAAAAGATTTTTCTTGTAAAAATAAGCTCTATTTTGAAAATCACGGCAAGATAACCATTATATTTAGTTTTTCAATTATCTGGATTGTTAAAGATTATTGGACACGAAATTAATCGGATGTGATATATGCGATATGTGATGTGCGATTTTTTTGGATTGGATATGTGGTTTACTATTAAGCTCGCAAGCTCGGGTGAGTAGAAAAAAATCACAATACGCTGTACCCATATCTCATTTTACAAATAGGTACATCGGTAGATTTAAATCCGTGATATGGGTTATTTTTGTACATTTGTCTAAATAAAACTATTAAATATATTTAAGTTATTATGATGACTTCGCAACAGTACATTGACAGAGAACTCCGTTATGGAGCCCATAATTATCATCCGCTTCCGGTTGTGCTCGAACGCGGGGAAGGTGTTCACGTTTGGGATGTTGAAGGAAAACGATATTACGACTTTCTTTCATCGTATTCAGCAGTAAATCAAGGCCATTGCCACCCACGTATTATCCAATCGTTAATCGATCAGGTATCAAAATTCACACTTTCATCCAGAGCATTCTATAACAACGTATTGGGCGAATTTGAACAATATTTAACAAGCCTGTTCGGATACGACAAAGTCTTACCCATGAACACTGGGGCAGAAGCTGTTGAAACGGCTTTAAAACTTGCCCGTCGCTGGGGATACGTAAAAAAAGGCATCCCCGAAAACGAAGCGCTAATTGTTGTATGCGAAGGCAATTTCCACGGGCGTACAATTACCATCGTATCCATGTCGACAGACCCCGATTCGTACAGCCATTTCGGTGCGTTTACTCCCGGATTTGTAAAAATTCCTTACAACGATGCTTACGTGCTGGAACAAGTAATAAAAGAACACGACAGCCATATCGCCGCATTTTTGCTTGAACCAATACAAGGCGAAGCAGGTGTATTTGTTCCCAACGATGGTTACCTTGCCCAATGCGCCGCTTTGTGTAAAAAACACAACATACTATTTATAGCCGATGAAATACAAACTGGCATTGCCCGTACAGGCAAAATGCTGGCATGCGACCATGAAAATGTGCACCCCGATGTTTTAATATTAGGCAAGGCCATATCAGGCGGAGTATTTCCCGTATCGGCAGTATTGGCCGATGACAATATTATGCTTACCATAAATCCGGGGGAACACGGTTCCACTTTCGGAGGAAACCCGGTAGGTTGTCGCGTAGCTATTACGGCATTAGATGTGGTAAAAGATGAAAAGCTGGCAGAAAAAGCACAATATCTCGGTGAGATTTTCCGCAAACAAATGGCCGGAATAAACTCCCCGTTAATTGAGCAAATACGCGGAAAAGGATTGCTCAATGCCGTTGTTATACATAAAGACGCAAAAACCACCGCTTGGGATATCTGCATAGAAATGAAAGAACAAGGCGTACTGGCAAAACCTACACACAAACATATTATCCGTTTTTCCCCGCCATTGGTAATTACCGAAGAACAATTAACCGAAACAATAAGGAAAATCAAAAAGGCTTTTGACAAGTACAAATAACCGGTTAACAACCGTATTAATCCAGAAATTTTGTTTATAAGATAAAATATTCAGTAAATTCAAAAATAGTTATGTACAAGAATTTACTGAATATTTTTTAAGTACTTATATGTTCAATCAGGATTTTTGCCCCGATGCCTATCAAAACCACGCCACCGATTATTTCGGCCTTACCACCGATATGTCTGCCTGTTTTTTTACCGATTAACAAACCCAGCATAGCAGCAAAACCGGTAACAAAAGCAATAACGCAAACAGCTATGCTTAGCTGATGCAACGATATATCTATCAAGGCTATTCCCAAACCTATGATTATGGCATCGATACTGGTAGCTATTGCTATTAAAAAGGTGGAACTTAATTTTAAGGGATTATACTTCCGGCAATCCTTGCCGTTGTTTTTGGCAAATATACTTTCGTAAATCATTTTACCGCCAATGATAAAAAGCAGTGCAAATGCCACCCAATGGTCGTAACTGCTGATTAAGCCGCGTAACGATTGCCCGAGTAAACATCCGGCAAAAAAGCACATACCTTGTACCACAGCAAATATAAATGCCATTCGAAAGGCGTTGTTAAACCTTATATTGCGGACAACAAGCCCGCAGGATATCGAAACGGCAAAAGAATCGAAAGATAAGCCTATTGCAATAAGCAACAACGTTAAAAATTCCATGGACGATTAAATTTCAGGTGTACAAAGATAAAAACAGAATCAGAAAAATTCATCCGAAATTTATTTTTATGCTCAAAATATACGAACTATTGAAAAGCTATGGAGAATAGCGCTTCGGCTTGCACATTACCGTAATCCACCGGTTTTATCAGGCGTATACCCAACGATAGAGGGTAATTCAGCCGGAAAGCATTCCAGTCGAAAATAAGGTCGACGCCGAATGAACTTTGGTTTGTCCATCCGCTTTTTTCATTGGTCTGGTTGCGAGATATGTCATAAAACATATTCCCCCGTACACGTTTGATATAGGCTAACGAACCGATTGCAAAATCAGGACAGAACATATTAAACGAGTAGTCGGCTTTAAACATTAATTGCTGGCGGGTACGAACGTTGTAATCATAGCCTCGCGACTTATCCAATAGGCGTTTAGGCGTATAAAAGTATTTACCGTCAACATCCTGGTACTGGTAACCAAAACGCAGCATCAGTCCGTCGTTTCGTATAAATCCGGGGAGGTAAGTGGTAAGCCTTGCTACATACAAGCTCCCGAAATTTTCGGTATCGAAAGGTGTATTTAAATACTGCAAGCGGATTTGATAGCCCCACCGCGGCAAAATATCACGCTGGGCAAGCCTGCGATAATGGTAGTACCGCAATTCGGCCAGCATGTGTTGAAAATCGCGTGGCTTTTTATTTCCGTATTGCTGGTAACGGTTATTGGTATAATAGTATGATACCGAAGGTTGAAAACCTTGGATATAATGATTACGGCTAAGGTTAAACGGAATGTAAACCCGGGTTTCGGCCTCTACCAGATTCCGGTTGGTAAACATCCCTCTGGCAACATCTTGATTGTCATTATCTTTTTCCCATTTAATATCAAACGTTTTGCCACCGTAATCAACATTCAGGTCGATAACCGGATACCAGCCCATGTAAATAAACGTAAACTTCCCGTGATGGTAGCCGTCTTCATAATACCATCCCGCCTGTGCAATGGCTGTGTTTAAAGTGTTTTGTGATAATATTGTCGCTCCGGGCTTTATAATTGTACTGAAATCGTCGGCCGACATATTTACTGTCTTAGCCATATCATAATAAAATGGCGCCCAACTGTGTATTTTAAAAAGATTCAAGCCTCGACGGTAAGGATGCGGTTCGAATTTTACAGGCTTTAACTTCATCGAATCCATGTTAAACTTCTCCTGATTTTTTATAATTCCGGCTAACGAGGATTCATATACCTGTTTAAAATCGGCAGGTATAGCTGTCAAACTATCAAGCGGTACGGATGCGATACGGTAACCGTCTTTCTGATAATCGGAAAATACCAGCCGTTTTCGGTCGGCCGACAGTATGGGGTTGAAAACCCCGAAACGTGCCGATGTTAGTCGGTATGTTTGCAAATTAAGCGTATCGAGATAATATATATTATTGATTCCGTTTAATCCCGATTCAAAAAATAACTTCCCGTCAATCAGTGCAGGCGATGTAATATTGGCGCTGGTAGGCCGCATTAAGCCGTACCAATGGCCGCTTTGCGTATCGAGTTGCAGTATGCTCAATCCCCTATCACTAACAGTAATTGCAATGATATTTCCGTTTGCCCCGAATGCCATGTCTTTTACAAATACATTCAATAGTACGGGGTAACGTTGCATTTCGGTTCCGTCATCCGCATTTAGCAAAATAATGCTACTTTCGCCCTCCGGGGATATTTGGGATACGGCAAGTTTTTCCCCTGTAGCGTCTGGAACCGGAGTCAAATAACGCCGACGCGGTGCAAGTGTAACTATACGCTTCGTTTCCATGTCGTAATATTTTACCATGGCGTAATTCTCATGCTCCCAACGCAAGCCTGGTACATATTCCGACCAATATATTCTATTATTAATAAGTGCTATACGGCCATTTATACTCCCGATATAGCTTAAATGTTTTTCGCTTCCATTTTTCAAAAGCACTAACGAGTTAATATCCTGTAATCCCGATTTAAGCGCAATTACCGCAGAATCGTTCAATGCCTGTGGGTATTTGTACGCTGTGTAAAATTTCGATAACCCTGATACATACTCTAGTTTATCATTCATTGTTTCAGCATTATCGCCTGTTTTCCATTCCTCATGCAGGTAATCGAAAGTTTGCTTAAATAAATCTTTGCTATTACTGCCCGTATAGTGCTTTAAGGCATTCGAAAAGGGAGGAATTGCATAAATACGGTTTGCATAACGAGTAGTTACCTTATCCCAGATATCGGCGCCGTACGCCTGCCTTGCATACGATGTTAAATGATAGCCCAATGCGTAATAATCGCCCGTGTAATTTTTATACGACCCTAAAAACCATTTTTCAAACGAAAAAAATTCACCCGAAAACAGTTGAGTCCGGTAAATCATATTGAATTCGGGTAAGCGCCCGCGTCCACTGTTGGATAATGCTGTTTCAGTTGCTACAGCATCTCCCTCGAAAAACCACTTGGGAATACCGAAGGATGTAATGCCAGCGACCTGCTCGCCGATTACATAATACAACGGTTTGAATATACCCTGCATCAGCTTGGACGTTTGCATTACGTGCCTCGATTCATGTACAACCAGTTGCCTGTCCCAATTTTGGGCATAAAGGCTCGGTGAAGGGGTTATAACCAGTTCCATCCGGCGGGGAGCCCATGCTACCATTCCATTCGACAACATATTGCCAGGATGTAGCACTACCGGGAACTTCAACTTTTTAGACACAGCCATTGTTTGTTGTATATGGGAGTAAACATTCTCTAAAAATACGGCATAACGGTATGCCATAGAGTCATTTCCTCGCGGGTACACCAATTTGTAATGGTCCGTGCGAACAATATCCCATTTAAGCCGTGCAGGATCGGAGCCATAGTTCAAAAATTGCGCTTTTGTAGGTGTATTATAAATCAATATGCAAACTGCAATTAGAAGTGTATGTATTAGTAGTTTGCCTTCCTTTGTACTAAAATAACGGTATATAATCAGCATGATATCCTGTTTTACTTTATGAGCAAAATTACCTAAAAAATAAACAAGTGGGCATTCTCCTTAGGTCTGCCGCATCTAATTTATCAAGAGTTTGCTTAGGTATTTATTATCCCATCCTGCTTTTAATCGTTTGCTTCTCACTCCGACCTTCGTTGTTTTCTCATTTTTAAGCAGGTTCAAGACAATGCAGTTCAGGATAGAGTAATTTTGAGCGGCAAACCCGGATCTTCTACGACTGTTATCCTCATCAAAGGCCGCGTCAAGCGCCCGATGCAGGGACTTTTCGCTGCCAGCCGCCAACTGCCTGCCTGCTTTCAGGCGGGGTGAAAGCGTGGTTTGCAACTTTTGCCACCCGCATTACCTTCGGCATCGGTGGACAGTGAAGCGCACCGCAACCCGCCCAAAAAGCAGCTGGCGGCACGTTAGCGGCAAGCAGCGAAAAGTCCTGCGAAAATTGGAACTGATACCAAATAAAAATGCTAACTTTGCAAACAAGATAGATGATTGAAAAACAAATGATAGACGAGTACTTAAATAAGATAATCTGTGGAGATTGCTTGGAAACAATGAGAAAAATGCCAAGCAATTCGATTGATTTGGTTGTAACTTCACCGCCGTACAATTTAAAAAATTCCACAGGGAATGGAATGAAATCTTGTACAACAAGTGGAAAATGGGCAGGCGCAGCATTACAAAACGGCTACACCCATCACGATGATTGTATGCCACACGAAGAATATGTGGAATGGCAACGAAATTGTTTGGCCGAAATGTTCCGACTGATTAAGGACCATGGTGCAATCTTTTACAATCATAAATGGCGTGTACAGGATGGTTTATTGCAAGACAGACAAGATATTGTAACGGGATTGCCTGTTCGACAAATTATTATTTGGCGACGAAAAGGCGGAATCAATTTCAATCCCGGATATTTTTTGCCGACTTACGAAGTTATTTACTTGATTGCTAAGCCGAATTTCAAACTTGCCCCTAAAGCTAATGCGTATGGTGATGTTTGGGAATTTACCCAAGAAATAAAAAACGGACATCCTGCACCATTTCCGGTCGCATTAATAGACAGAATCATTGAGTCAACGAATGCTCGAACTATTTTAGACCCATTTATGGGAAGCGGAACTACGGCTATTGTAGCAATGGGATTGAAACGCGATTACATAGGTATTGATTTATCGCCCGAATATTGCGAAATGGCAGAAAAACGAATAGATAAAAACAAGAAACAGAGCGAATTATTAAAGTTTAAGATTCCCACACTTTTCGAACAACAAATATGAAACTATACACAAAAGAAAATCTAATCAAAGAATTTCAGAAGATTGCCAAACAAGGTTGGATTGAAAATGCCCGACACGGAAATGCCGGTGGAATCGGCAATACGCTTGAAGATTTGTTAGGTATTGAGGAAAACAATTTGCCGATACCCAATGCGGCTGAGTGGGAATTGAAATCACAACGATTAAATACAAGTTCTTTGACAACGCTTTTTCATATCGAACCTTCACCACGAGCGATTAAATTTGTTCCGCAAGTTTTGCTCTTGAATTATGGTTGGAAACATCAAGAAGCGGGCAAGAAATATTCTGATGATGAAATGAGTTTTCGTCAAACCATTCACGGAAATTCGCCAAGCGATAGAGGCTTTATGGTGAAAATTGACAGAGAAAATCGGAAAGTGCTGATTTCTTTTGACCACACAAAAGTGGCAGAAAAACACGCTGATTGGCTGAAACAAGTAAAGAAGAAAATCGGATTGAGTGAATTAAATCCGCAACCATATTGGGGTTTCGACGATTTAGCAAGCAAGGAGGGAACAAAACTCTTGAATTGCTTTTATGTACAAGCCGATATTAAAAAAGAAGACGGCAAAGAATTTTACAACTATTGCAAAGTGCTAATGTTACAAAAATTCAATTTTGACGGATTTTTAGCTGAACTCGAAAAAGGGAACATTTTAGTTGATTTTGACGCTCGAACCGGACATAATCACGGAACAAAATTTCGCTTGAGACAAAACTGTTTGCCCAATTTGTATGAAACTGTAAAGGCCGTTATTTAACGACATACAGGAAAGCCAGCCGCTAACTTATGGTCTGCTGCCATTGCCTTGTGATATTTTGAAAGTTCGGCGCTCGTCCGAACTTTTGTCGTATATGAAAGGTTTGTCTCTCGTAGAAACACGGCAACAGCAGCAACCATCAAACCGTTGGACATTCCTGCAAAAATGATTGGCTATTGTTACGGACAAAAGTATAGTGAATTAGTTTGCACACTCATTCCGTCCAAAAAAGGACTTAAATTTGGTTTTTACAAAGGCGTGGACTTGACTGACCCAGACAAATTGTTGCAAGGAGACGGCAAACTTTTCCGATATGTAGAAATCAAGACACAGGACGACATAAAAACCAAACAATTGACAACATTGCTGAAAGAAGCCTTTAAAGCATACAAAATCCGAAACGACAAATGAATGTAACACCATTGTTTAAGAAACTGAATTTCAAACAACACAAAGAAATTCTTATTTTAAATTCTCCGACAGAATTTGAAGCGGAGTTAAAAGCAATGCAGGACTGCACGAAAATTAAAACAGACATCAAAAGCATTAGTAATATTGAGTTTGTTTTGGCTTTCATCAAAACACAACCTGAAATTGACAAAATCGCACCACTTATTGACAAAAAACTAAACGGGGATGGAATTGTTTGGTTTGCTTATCCGAAAGGCACTTCCAAAAAGTATAAAACAGAAATAAATAGGGACAAGGGTTGGGACATACTTGGGAAAGCGGACTTTGAAACAGTAAGACAAGTTGCAATAGATGACGATTGGAGTGCATTACGTTTTAGAAAAGTAGAATTTATTAAGACAATGAACAGAAGAACGGACTTCGCTATGACAAAAGGTGGAAAAACAAAAACTGCCAGCCACTAACATCGTATTGGCAATAGGCGGGCTGAACGGCTTCGTATCAGTGGAAGTGCAAAACTCAACTTCTGTTCTTCGATTGAACGTTAGTGCTAAAAATCCCGCCCATCGCCAATACGCGACCCGTTAGGCGGTAAGCTCATGAAACCAAATAAACTTTATCGTTATTTACAATTTACACTGCAAATAAAAATTTTCGTATCTTTGTCTCAAGCTAATCAACCTGCTCAAAGCGGAGCGAATTGGTGAAGTTAATTCGTTACTTATCCATTACCTGTTCTGAGTTTATAGAGTCTTAAAACTCTTATTCATAAGGGAATAAATCAAAGGTATAGGCTTTTTTCTATATCGTTACCCATTGATACTTTTCTTATCTTTAAATATCTACTATTCAGTAGATTATTTTCCAATTTTGAACTTTCCGAAACACAACGGGATGATTTGATGGCCGTTCGTACAGCCGGGACCTATGGCGAAATTATGGCATCGCAATATAATCTGCGTAAGTTGCTCCATAGCTATTACTCCGGCGAATTATAAAACAAAAGCAGGAGGCAAAATACTCACCTCCTCTTTCTTTTGTACTGAATAACAATCATTTTCTGGTAATCCAATTCACTATTTTATCACTGGTAGGGCTTTCTTTCGGATGAACCGAATCTACCAGATTACCATTTTCATCAATTAAAAATTTTTGAAAATTCCAAATTACAGGAGCGTCCATTACTCTGTTTTCACTTTTTTCGGTTAGCCATTTATACAACGGATCAATATCATCTCCCTTCACCGATATTTTTTCCATCATGGGGAAAGTTACACCGTAATTTGTCGTACAAAATTCCTTGATTTCGGCATTTGTTCCTGGCTCCTGCGCCCCGAAATTATTTGCGGGGAAACCGATAATTTCAAGATTATCGCCGCCATACTGTTGGTACAGCGCTTCCAAATCCTTATATTGAGGGGTTAAGCCGCATTTGGAAGCTACATTAACAACCAATACTTTTTTGCCCTTCAATCCCGATAAATCAAAATCGCTTCCATCAATAGCCTTTACTTTAAAATCGTAAAACGATTTTCCGGTCTGAGCCATCACAAGTACAGGCAACATCACTAAAATAACAATTACAATTTTTTTCATACTTCCTTTTATTTAAAACTTTTAATTAAACAAAAAATCAAGGATCAATGTAAATATTCGGTGGAGTGATTGCTGTGTTTAAGGTGGTTGATTTAATACTTGTTTATTCGTGTAAATTTTTAACCACGAGGTTCGCAGCGATTTCACAAGGAACACAAGGATTGTGAGCTTTGCGTAAAGACTCTGTGGACCTTGTGGTTAAATAATGACGCTCTTGTTCTGTTTTCATCTACGCCTATTTTTTACATTGATGCTAAATTAAGCTGTAAATGTAATAAAATAATATACGCAAGTATAACAACATCATCAAAATATAAGGCAAACGCATAAAATTATAGTTTATGCTGGATTGCTTTGCCTATGGCTTATAATGACATTTCTAGTAAATATTTGATTAATATACACTTCTCTGAATAAATAGTAATCCAATTTTTCCGCATCTTTTTTAATGTTTTCAATTTGTACAATTGCTGTCTATGTGTCTGCTCCTTATTTTTTTCATGATTGTATTCCTCTTTATTTTTCAACATGGTAAAAAAACTGTCGCTATTTTCTGGCTACAGCTTTAATCGCCGTTTTAGAACCTTTATAAACCGATAACTTTGTTGCAACGGTAATTTAAATATATTATTAGCATAGCCTTCTTGTTTACTGTCAGGCAATTTTATAAGAGTCAGGCCTACTTGTCAAGGTAAATATATTCGGTGGTGTTCTCCAAAGTATGCAAACTTCGACAAAACCGAAATTGATGTATAAGCTTGCAAAGTCCGGTTCCGAGTTCATCGAAGGATCTCTTTATGAGATGATATACAAGATTCTTCACTGCCGTTCAGCATGACAAAGAAAAACATTTAATGATTCGCTATTTTTTATTCCATAAAAGCAAAACTCAGCAGTGTGGCTTTGTATGATAAGGAAAGATTTATCATTTTCAACTTTCAATTAATTTAAATCAATCAGGAACTATAGTTTACAAAACCTTCGATAGCCATATCCACAGCTTTAAGCAAGATTTTGCTAATAGGGATAAAAAATTCCGTTTCCACTCCTGTTTTATTTTTGGAGGTTTGCTTTTTCCAACTGCCGATTACTTGGTTATTATAAAGTATAAAGGGGCGGAATATGCCGTTGGATGTCATTACTTTGGGGTGATATTCGGCACAAACAGCCTCTTTACGGTCTTTATAACTTACTAAAATTTCGTCAAATGCAGGCAGTAGGTAAGCCCTATTTTTCGAGAGATGAATATATTCAGCATCAGAATATATATAGGTTTGCGAATTAATTTCTTCAAAAATAAAATCTGGCTTTATAATCTCTATCGCCCGCTTTGCCTCGCTAAGCAATAAGCCCGACCACCATACAAAATCCTGCAAAGTGGCAGGGCCGTGGCTACCGAAATATTTTGCCGCTAGTTTGCCCAAAGCCTCGTCCTTATCGAATAATCCAGTATCGGGTACTTTTTCCTCCAATAGTCCATATGTTTGTTTTTTATTGATTACACGCCCGTTACACACAATCCTGTCGAGTTCGGCATGAAATAGCACATGCCCCACTTGATCGTTTGTAATTGCAATCCCCGCATCGTTAATAATCTTTCCCAGTTCAAGGCGAGTCAGGTGTTTGTTGCCCTGTAAACTTTTGATAACAATATCGGTAACCTTGCGTAGCGGTATTTTTTCGAACCCCACATTTTTGTCGTAGTTAAACAGTATGGGTTTTATGCGCGGTGCCGTTAGCTGCATAAGCCAATGAATATCCTCGGTGGAAACAAAATGCCAAGTAGGGCGCATTATGTGCGTACGTATAATATCGCCATTATTAACGGCATCTTCAACTTGTTGGGCAGTAATACCGGTTAAGCGCACACCTATGCCCCACTTTGCCATATTGTAATCCTGAGCCTGCATTGCGCCCATCCACGATACGATTTCGCGCGGTGCGTGCAGCTTGTGTTTTGTTAATTGCTGATTATGAAGTCGCCGACTTATTAATTCGTAATTATTCATTGATTTTAAATGACCTGTTATTGAGTGTAAATTTTTATAAAGGCCGTCTGATACGACATAATCATCCGTTACCGCTCCACCGGAATGTATCGACTGGAATACTGACAAGGCTCAATACCCTGTCCACAACCGTATCCACAGCCTGTTCAAGCGTTGTGGGGCGACTATAGAATGACGGACTTGCTGGGCAAATAATACCCCCCGCCTCGGTTACCTGCTCCATATTGCGGATATGGATAAGGTTTAGCGGGGTTTCGCGGGTTACCAGTATCAATCGCCTGCGCTCCTTCAGCATTACATCGGCAGCACGGCTAATTAAATTGCCGGCTAAACCCGAGGCAATGCGCGCCAGTGTCCCCATCGAACACGGAATAATAATAAATGTATCGAACAATGACGAACCCGAAGCAAATGGGGCAAAAAAATCCCGGTTATTATAACGTTGAAAGGGGATGGCCTCGAATGCTGCATCGCCCGCTTCATAACGGAAAACCTGTTCGCCTTGCTCACTGAATACAACCGCAATATCAGCTTTGTTAAGACTTGTTTTCACTAATTTATCGAATAAACGCATGGCATAAACCGATCCACTTGCACCTGTAACGCCAATGGCTATTTTACCCATAAACACTTTTTTAATGTGCCAATATGATGATGTGCTAATTTGTTAAAGATAAATGGTCAACCGTAAAGTGTTAATTCGTTGATTTGTAAAATAACAGTTTACAATTTTTCCATTTACAATTTATCTAATACTCAATACTTTATTCCATTTTCCATTTTCAGTATGTAATAGTCTTTTTTGCCTTTTTGGGCTAAAATATATTTTCCGTTCAGCAACTTATCAGAAGTAACAAGGGCTTCGGCATTTTCAATTTTCTCTTTGTTAATACTGATACCGCCGCCTGCTATCAGCTTTCGCAGTTCACCTTTCGATTTAAAAACGGGAGCAATTGTAGTCATCAACTCCACCACATTAATTGGCTGCCCGAATATTGAGGCTGGAAGCTCGAACTGAGGTACTCCCTCGAAAACCGCTAAAAACATATCTTCATCCAGTCTGGCCAGACTGTCGAAAGTTACTTTACCGAATAATATCTCCGAAGCCTCAACGGCTTTTTCATATTCTTTCTCTGAGTGAACCATGCAGGTAAGCTCTTTTGCCAGTGCTTTCTGTAAGGGACGCAAGTGTGGAGCTTGTTTTTGTTTTTCGACAAGCGCCTCGATTTCTTCTTTGTTTAAAACCGTAAATATCTTGATATAGCGTTCTGCATCGATATCGCTTACGTTAAGCCAGAACTGGTAAAATTTATACGACGAGGTATAACGGGGATCGAGCCACACATTGCCCTGCTCTGTTTTTCCGAACTTAATGCCGTCCGATTTTGTGATTAACGGGCAAACCAAGCCGTATGCATCGCCATTGTCGATACGGCGGATTAATTCGGTTCCGGTGGTAATGTTACCCCATTGGTCGGATCCGCCCATTTGCAAACGGCAGCCTTTTTCGCGGTAAAGATGCAAATAATCGTAGCCCTGTACTAACTGGTAAGTAAATTCAGTAAACGACATGCCTTCGCCTTCGCCCGAAAAGCGTTTTTTTACCGAATCTTTAGCCATCATATAATTTACGGTGATATGCTTGCCTACGTCGCGGATAAATTCGAGGAAAGTATAATCTTTCATCCAGTCATAGTTATTCACTAGTTCGGCAGCATTAGGCGCGTCTGATTCAAAATCCAAAAATTTTGCTAGTTGCTTTTTAATGCCGACCTGATTACAGCGCAAAGTCTCCTCATCAAGTAAATTACGCTCCAGCGATTTCCCCGACGGGTCGCCGATCATGCCCGTAGCGCCGCCCACTAACGCAATGGGTTTATGTCCGCAGCGTTGCAGGTGTTTCAGCATCATAACGCTTACCAGATGCCCGATGTGTAACGAATCAGCAGTGGGATCGATTCCGACGTAAGCTGCCACCATTTCTTTTTGCAGTTTTTCCTCGATTCCTGGCATAATTTCCTGAATCATGCCTCTCCATTTCAGTTCCTCAATAAAATTCATCGTATGACTAAAGTATATAAGTATTGTAAATTGACAATTGTATATTCCCATAAAAAATTATTCTACAATATTTTGTATTTTAGGGAATATACCAACTGGGTTTACGAACCCAGCAAAGCCAGTAATTTGCTTTGATTCCTTAAATAAAGAGTTTGTACAAAGTTAGCAAATCATAGCATATGGCTGCCAAATTATTTATTGATGATTATCGGGCAAATGATAAACGGAATCAATTACTTCAATTGAATAAGTTTAAACAAGCTCTAAATACCCAATAAATGTAATGGAATTAGTAAATTTGAATAGCGATCAACCCATATCATTTAGCCATTAATAATTTCAGCGACAATTCCATCATTTCATGACTCTTAAAATAGCACTTTATCCTTCTTCTGAAGATAGCTAAAAAATGTATTATCTTTCTATTGTAAATTTTCAACAGTATGTGTTTCTGCTTTGCTTTGAACTAAGTTTTCCACAGGTACGATTTCGTTATAATGATCTACACTAATCGCTTGCCTCTATGCCAATGCCATTTGCTTTATGCTTTTCCATGGTCTCCTGATTATGACAATACTGCACCCTAAAGGATTTTCCAAAAATTTTCGTCAAAAAGTTGAGCAATAGACTTATGTTTGACTGTTAGTAACATTGTTTTAGTCAAGGTTTCCTTGTTTTGCGGTAATTTTACTTTAACGCTTGTGATTGTCTTTGCAATGTCCAAAACCTTATCTACGCTTAATTTAATATTGTTAATTTTGAGTATTCATTCCAACTCTTTATAAATTTTGTATGCCACAAAACATATACAAACGTGTGCTTCAATGCGCTTTTTCGTAAAATGGAACATAGAACGCAGCTCAAATGTGATTTTGGTAATTCTGAACGCCCTCTCAACTTGTCGTAATTCGCTGTATTGCTGATAAACATTACTTGCCGCGAGGTTCGTATTGGTAATATAGCCCTTTAATCAGTCCCATTTCCCGTTTTGTATCTTTTCTTTCTGTTCATCGTGCAATTTGTCCAATTAACGGTAATTTTTATGAAATTAAACGTCTTCACCAAAATACGATTTCAGGTAATCTGCTGTCACAACCTTACTGCGAGGCTGACAAATACGGGATACTGCCAAATATTTTAAAATATCATCGTCTATCTTACCAAAACCGACCAAATTGAACATGGAATGAAATATCAACTGCGAGCCATTGAGCAAAATATGCTTAATTATATTTAGTAAATATTCAACAACTTCTTCCTATTCCTCTCTGAGAGTGCATTCCATAAACGTATCCCGATCGCCAAGCTGTAACGAAATCCATTCTTTGCCTTGTCGGCATAATTCTGCGATTACTTTTTCGCCCGAACTTACGCCTATGGTTTTCATATAACGTATCTTTCCGCTGCTTTTATCAATAATCACAACGCTTGTTGTTCCTGACTTGTTTTGTTTTTTGCATACATACACATATCGCAATGAAAACTCTTTTTTCTGCTTGCAACACCCAAAATGCTGTTGCATAATTTATAAAATGTCGATTATACCAAATTACAAAACACGCTGCATAAAAATGTCAAAGTCAGGAAAAAGGGGAAGACTCCCGCTTTTTCGTTTTCTAAAATAACTCTAATTGTTGGTATGGAGTAGATATTGTTTTTTTCTTCTTCTCATAGAAAAGCTCCATTGTTTCAAACTGTTTATCAGTAATACATAAAATGCCAACATAACCTTTTGGCGGCAAGTTCTTTTTTACCCGGGTAATATGGACAATTGCATTTTCTCGACTTACACAATGCCGTATATATATTGAGAACTGAAACATTGTAAATCCATCTTGTATGAGATTCTTACGAAAACCTGCATGCATTTTTCGTTCTTTCTTTGTTTCAGTTGGCAAATCAAAAAATACCATCACCCACATAATCCGATATTCATTAATTCTAGACAAACTCATGTATATCATATAATTATGTCGGGATATACAATCTTGCGAAACTCCCCTGAGAAGCATTTATATAAACTTGCGGTAGTTTGCGATGCTGCAACCGATAATGGGCGGCGTTTTCCATTCATCATTACATCTTGGGCCGGAATAGATAAAAGTTTTTGTTTTAATTCAGTATTCAATTCTGAGATATCTATACCTGAGGCAACTATATCAATTACAACTTTATCTACAACCGGACGGTAAGGCTCCATAGCATCATCAGCCAAACAATATGCATTATATTTATTCCTGTGGAAGATTCCCAGGGAAGGTAACATCCCCGAAGAAACAATGGCTCGAGCCATTACCGTCCGCAAAATTGCATATCCGTAATTCAATAAGTTGTTAGGAGGAATTCCCTCCCTATGGCGACGAAAATCCGGTATATCAGGGAGAATATTCATCCAGAAATAGGCTGCCGCTTGCGCTTCATAATTGTCAGGATCTCCGCTTTTTACATCTTCTGCCCATTTAAACAAAGGTATTGAATCGATATTTCTTGTTGATTCCAAAAGAATTGCCTGATTTTTTATTTTAGCTTTGACTGTTTGCTGCCAGAGTTGTTTTTTGAGAGGTTGAGTAACCTCTATTTGCTCGCGGAAATGTTCGGTTTGTGTGGAATGCCCGCATAAAGGCAGCATTAGTCCAACTGGCATTCGTGTCGAGTCGCAAGTTACAAGAGCTACGTTATTTTCAAGCAATTCTTCAATCAATCCATGGGTAATAGTTATACGTTTATTGTCAAGGATAACCACTCCGATATCTTCTATTGGTACAGTTTTTTTCGATTGTTGCTTGAGCGAATCAGGGATATCTGCATTTTCTACTTCCGGCAGTTTTATAATCAGTTGTTTGTTTGCCATGCTCAGATATGCCGGATTGCCAAAGTAAAGCGTTTTTTTTATCATAAGCTAAACTTTTAAATTAACAATATACCCGAGCCTATTCATTACTACGAGTATACATGTTCCTTTCATTTCCGAATCACACTCTATTTTATTTATAGAACCATATTCTTTTTTGTCAGCAATAATCTGTGCAATTGAATGAGGAACGACGTATAGACGCTTTGCTGCAAAGTTAACAACTTTATATATCCTACCTTTATTATCTTCCACATCTTTTATATCTATATTTCCTTGCTCTAATTGTTCTTTGGTAGGCACATACACCAAATCGTTTGGCGAAAGAGTAAATAATAGCTTATCTCCTTTTTCGTTTTTTGAAGGAACTGCCATTTCGCCCCGTTTCAGGTTTTCTATAACGATATTTAATGGGACAGTTACAAAGTTCCGTTTGCCATCATCGGACTGATAAACAGCAAAGAAAAGGTTTGTCCCTTGTGCCGCTTCTACATATTTATCTTTTTTATTGCCCTGTTCACCCATGTTAAACTTATTCCCGAGTATTTCCGATACTCTTACCTTATAAATAGGCTTATGGTACTTTCCATTGTTCAATAACCGGATATCTTCGTTCATTTTGTCGATACCCTCCGGCGAAAATGCATCTTCGGTATTTCCCTGATACCGGTCGAGGTGGCGAAGTAATATTTGCCGGATACCACTGTCCGTTACGGAATTGATATTTTTTACGGTAAAATTACTGTCTACCGGTTTTCGGGTAGCTACTAACGGTTCTTTTTCATCGCTATAATAATAAATCTCTAATTTCGATATATCCTTTTGTGCATAAAGGTTGTCTAATTTTTTAAAATAAGCCTGTATCTGTTTTTTGTCAAACTTGTCGGTAACTAATTGTTTTATTTTTCCCCTGATTTCTTTATCAACTATCATCTTCCAGTTATCCAGTGCTATGGATAGGTTTACAAGTTTTTTAAATTGTAAATTAACTCTTCCATAAACAGTTTCTTTATGCAATGGTTTTCTGATGGCCCAATTCTCGCCTTTTGTTTGAGCTACAAATTTCTTTGTTCCATTTTCATATCTCTGGTATCTATTGGTCGACTTATTGATTACCCGGAGATTCTGTTTAAAACTGATTATAACACCGGTTAATGCAGTTTGTGTGTCTTGCGTAAAAGTATCCCACGGTTTATTAAATAGCCATTTTCCTTGTTTGTTTTTCGAACATAGTTTCATTTTCAAGTCATAACGGGTTTCCTTTTGAGAAGACTTTGCCGACTGGTTATTCAAATAATTGACATGGGAACGTGTTGTACAGGCAATAACAAGAGCATCCATGGCATGATGACGGTGATCGATACGTTTTTTACTGAATCCCCGTTGGTTTTCTTCGGGTACTTGAATCTTGAACGTTTGTTTATCAACCCAATAGCCGTAATTGTTGGATTTGGTCAATTCATTCAAGCGTTCGAAACGAGGTGTTATAATTTTATTCCAAATATCATTCAGCCCCCAATCCTCTTTTAATTTTGCAGTTACCGCACCTGTAACCGATATTATGTTTTTCGATGTGGCTTCCTGTTCATTCTCCTCTCTGACGATATTTGATAATAAGCCTTTTATATAGCGGCTGATATAGCGGGTATCATTCATCTGCCGGTTGATAAAATCGTCCGGAATTTCGTCCATCAGCAATTTTTTCTTTTTCAAAAAGGAGTTCTTGAAATTCCGCTTTACAAAATTTTCATACTCGTCAAAAGTAAGAATAGGCACTTCTTGACCATTGCAATATACGGTTGTTCCATCTTTTTGCCGGATATACTCACAAGCCAGCATATTATTTTTTTCTCTATTAACAGCGCTTTCGCAAATTACTTTATTACTGAACGAATCATCGTAGTACCGGGCTTGCGGAATAATATGTTCCACGTCATAATCGCTTGTAAACAGTTTGCCAAGCGGAATAACCTTACCGGTATATGGGGAGCAATACCCTTGCTCTAACCAGCATTTGTAACGGATAATCTCGGAATGTGAAGGTTGTTTCTGTTTGATAATTTTTAGAATGTCATCCGGTATTTCGATATCGGAACCTAATGCCCCTTCTTCATAAATTTTCAGGCGTTCTTGTTGAGACATCGATTCGGGACGAACATCTATTCCTTGATTCTTTAACTCGGTAAGGATTGCCTTTATCCGAAGGTTGGTATTTTCGTTTTCTATATTTTTTGCGGTGAGTTGTTTTCTTTTTTCTGCCGGATTTTTCATCTCTCGCCCCAGTTCGATGTGTATTTCGGAAAGGTTGCCATATTCGGTCCAGATATCGCGTACAACTTTCAGCGTTTCCGTCACAACCTGCTCTACTATGGGGTTGCGGAGCGAATGTTGTTTAAAGTCTATCAAAAAATTGTCGATATCTTCAGGCGAGTTCCATTTTGCCGCTTCACTTGCCTCCGAGTGGCGGTTATAAACAACATAACAAGCCAACCATAGCGGCAGTCCTTTAAACAATGAAATATTCAGCTCTTCTCCCAATTCTTGCTTAACATTTTTTCTGGTTATGTCGCTGATATGCTTGTCATGTTCTCCATCAATTAGTTTGTTTATCCGGTCTTTGGTTTTTTCATCTATTTTTTCTTCGTTCCAATAATTGCCCCTCTGCATCAAAGGCAATAATTTTTTTATAGCCTTTGCTGAATAGGATGCGTAATCTTTGTTAAAAGGTTTTATTTTACAAAACTCTTCAACAAAGGGCTTTATGTTTGTCAGCCTATACCTGACGGCAAAGGATTCCAGCGCCTGTTTCAATTCACCTTCGTCATTAACCGAGTAAAGAATATGCCATAAATGTTCTTCAACCTGTGGCGTAAGACAGCCGACATCGATACCGGCTTGTTTTAATCGGCTTATAAATTCGGCATGTGTAGGACATGCAGGCAATGTGCGGTCTCCATAATTCCACCTATAATCATCGTCTTTAAGTTTTGCTCCCTTAATTGCGGATAGGAAAGTTCCCTGTTTTATTTCCTTTTTCTCTTTCAACTTATCGAATAATGCTACATAACTTTCTTCATCCGATAAATACGAACTGGTAATATCTGTTTCATTTTTTATAATCCTGACATTTTTCAGAAACTGCCATAGCCTGAATTCCTCGAACAGCGGGTGCGATTTAGAAATACATTTTATATGCTCTTTTTCAAATTTTCCCGTCTCAGGATTTTTGTACATCCTGTACTCATACTGGCAATTTTCTATCAACGATTTTTTGCTCTTTAACGGTCGTTGATAGAAAATAATATCATCGACGAAAAGGTATGTAAAATCTCGGTTTTGAATGCTATTGCGATACGTTCCATTATTTCTGTACAAATCGCTGATACAGGTATTATATAGTTTTGCATCATTTAATTCCGGGTGAAACTCTTTCTGTTTTGTTACTATCTGATAAAGTTCTTTCCGGTAAAATTTCCGTTCTATTGTTTGAATAAGCTTACCCTTTATTTTCTGGTCAGGATTGCTTAATAACGTATCATAGATGTAAGAACCCACCGGTTTGTGCGATTCGTCGATTTCTTTCTCTGTGCGTTTTTTTACTAAGTTCCAGTCGCCAGCTGTAGGAATACTGTACGACTTATTTCCGCTGGCTTTAAATGTTACAATAAATTCTTTTGTTCTGCCTTCCCAGTCAAGGGGCAGCCTGCTAAGCCTTTTATAGATGTCTCCGTTCTCAAGATGTACATGATACCAAACGGCATCTCCCTTTTTATCTCCCGAATCTTCAACCTTGATAACTTTTATTACCTGATATTCTTTTGCTTCGTTAACGTCTTCTTCTTCGCCGCGTTGTTCATAATATCCGCGTTTTTGATTAAAATGCAGGAGTAGCCAGACTAGTTCTTCTTTCGTTATCTTTTGAGTTAATGCCTTTTTTCTCAAATAATAAATAGTCCAGTCGTAAGGTATTTTTTTCCCGTCTTTTACTAAATCGGGCTGATGTTTGGTAAAATCCTGCAACATTTCGGCAAAGGATTGTTTATAATAAAATTCCGGTTTAGCGGTTTCTTCATTTTTGTAATATGCTATTTTAGGCTCATTGCCGGATAAAAACTTTCCATGATTTTTTTCAAAATCAATACACTTTGTATAATGCTCAGGCAAAAAGCCGAGTATGTTCAGTATCCGGTGCAGGCGCTCTCTGCGTAACAGGTGCCGTTCGCGAAGGCGGCGTGCGCTGCGGTACCGGGTTCGTTCAGCTGTTTGCGATTTCAGATTTCCATTATCAAAATCACTTAACGCAGCGGCATCCATAGGTATAATACGACTACCTATACCCATAATCGCGGATGGGTGAAAGCTTCTACTTTCAATATCCTGCATGTAGCTTACCAATGCCCAGCCTATGGAATTTGTGCCTAAATCAAGACCTAATACATTCTTATTCATAATTCAGCTCAATTAGTTTCGCCTAAATTAATAATAATATTTGGATCTTAATATTATTAGATGTATATTTGTAAAATATATTGAAAGCTAATCACAATAAGGATTATTCCGTTGTGAAACATTTAAGGCGGCGGGAAGCAATTCCCGTCTTCTTGACGGGAAGCAATTCCCGTTTTTTTATATCTATTATCAAAATCGGTAGCCTGCCGTTTTTTCTGCTTATCGTAAACTAAATATTCTTTGTTTTTATCAATATGGCATAAATGTTATCTTTGTATTTTATTTTATACCACATATACTATGACGCATGTTAATGAGCCTGTAGAACCGGATGGAAAAACATTGAACTTTATTGAGGAGATTATCGAGAACGATTTGAAATCGGGTAAATACACTTCTATTTTAACCCGTTTCCCTCCAGAGCCAAACGGATATTTGCATATCGGGCACGCCAAAGCCATTTGCCTTAATTTCGGCTTGGCTTTAAAATACGGAGGTGAAACTAACCTCCGGTTTGACGATACCAATCCGGTGAAAGAAGATACGGAGTATGTCGATTCGATTAAAGAGGATATCCAATGGTTGGGCTTCCAGTGGACAAATGAGTTTTATGCGTCGGATTATTTCGAACAATTGTATGCGTGGGGAATCGACCTGATAAAAAAAGGACTGGCATATGTGGATGACCAGACTCAGGAAGAAATCCGCTTGAATCGGGGAACAATTACTGGAACCGGGAAAAATAGCCCATACCGCGAACGTACAGTGGAAGAAAACCTCGATTTATTTACCCGTATGCGTGCAGGTGAATTTAAGGATGGAGAAAAAGTACTTCGTGCAAAAATTGATATGGCGCATCCGAACATGATGATGCGCGACCCAATTATGTACCGCATTCTACATGCCCATCATCACCGCACAGGCGATAACTGGTGCATTTATCCTATGTACGACTATGCACACGGGGAATCGGATTCGATTGAAAATATTACCCATTCGATTTGTACGCTGGAGTTCGACATCCATCGTCCGCTGTACGATTGGTTTATTGAGAAACTGGAAATATTCCCCTCTCGTCAGTATGAGTTTGCTCGGCTGAACCTTACCTATACGGTAATGAGCAAGCGTAAATTGCTCGAACTGGTTAAAAATAAGTATGTAAACGGTTGGGACGACCCACGTATGCCTACTATTGTTGCGTTACGCCGGAGGGGATATACGCCCGAAGCGGTACGCATGTTTGCCGAGCGTATAGGAGTAGCTAGGCGCCCCAATGTTATCGAATTATCATTTCTGGAAAATTGCGTGCGCGAAGATTTGAATAAACGCGCCAATCGGCGTATGGCTGTACTTAATCCGTTAAAGGTGGTTATCACCAATTATCCCGAAGGGCAAGTTGACGAAATGGAAGCGGTTAATAACCCCGAGGATGTAAATGCAGGGACTCGCAAACTTGCTTTTGGCCGTGAGCTGTATATCGAGCAGGACGATTTTATGGAAAGCCCTCCGAAGAAGTATTTCCGACTAGCCCCCGGGCAGGAAGTCCGTTTGAAATACGCTTACATTATTAAATGCGAAGAGGTTATTAAAGACGAAAATGGAAATATAATTGAATTGTATTGTACATACGACCCCAATACTCGTAGTGGAAGCGGAAGTACAAAACAAGTAAAAGGAACTATTCACTGGACATCGGTACAACATGCGGTAAAAGCCGATGTAAGGCTATACGACCGTTTGTTTACTGCCAAATATATGGACGACCTGCCCGAAGGAAAAGATTATAGAGATTATCTGAATCCTGATTCGTTGAAAGAGGTTAAAGCCTATATTGAACCTGCCTTGAAAGATACTCAAGCGTTTGAAAACGTACAGTTCGAACGTTTAGGCTATTTTGTTTTGGATAAAGACAGTACCTCGGATAACATGGTATTTAACCGTACGGTAACGTTGAAGGACTCATGGGCTAAAGTAGCTGGTAAATAAGAAGATTGAAATTTAGTTAAACAACGAAATACAGGGTGTTGCCTTGTCTTTCGTTATTCTATGGCAGGATATAAACGGCTTTCACATTGCCAGCACAGATAAGCAAATAAACAAATAAACATTTTACACATAATACTTCTCCATTCATTATTAATGAATTAATATATTATTTAAAAGAATATCCGCTTTTATACTAGTGACATGTCAATTTGATAATGTCGGATAAAGTTTCTTTAATTTAATTCTGGCATTGTCATTTGTGAATCTCCAATTTATCATAGCATTTCTGTTGTTTCTATCTCTTTGCCAAGCAAACGCTTCCTTTTTCATTGTTTCCATATCTCCAATCCTCCTATTAAGGCATTGCCTGGTAATGACATGCAGTTCTATCTCTGCCTTATTAAGCCAACTGCCATGTTTTGGAGTGTAGA
>JAISFN010000168.1 GCA_031263585.1 Prevotellaceae bacterium
GTACTGAACGCCTCGGCTGCGGTACAGCAGGCCAACGATTATTTCCCCTTCGGCTTAACGCATGCAACGGTTGCAAACATCGCTAAAAACAAATACCTTTACAACGGGAAAGAATTACAGAATGACGTTCTTGCTGGTATTGTTTTCGACCAGCTGGACTACGGAGCGCGCTTTTACGACCCTGTTATCGGCAGATGGCATGCGGTTGACCCATTGGCGGAACAAAACCGTGGACTTAGCCCGTTTGCCTATGGCGGCAATAATCCAATAAACCGGATTGACCCCGACGGAATGCTGGACGACTGGTATACCGTTAATGAAAAATATGAAGAAAATGGAGAAGAAAAAATAAAAACAGTATACAAATATATAGAAAAATACCGTTCACAAAAAGATTTAGATAGAGCTGGCATACAAGGAAAATACGAAGGAATAACAACAAGCAGGAACTTGTCGAGTATATCTATTATTATATAATAACAGGCGGGTAAAATTTGCCTTAAACAATATGAGTCCGGTACAGTACCAAACTCACAATGTATAAATTTACTATTAATCTGTCCAAACTTTGGAGAGCAGTTCACTTTTTTTGCCTCACTCTATTTTTTAAAAATTAATATACTAAGTATGAATGCTATATACTATTTTTACTATCCCTTTTTACTAGTAGTCCCAAAAACGAAAACACTCATTCTTGAACAATGTGCAAAATAGCCTATGTAATTGCTTATCAGCAAAACAGTATAAATACAAAAAAGGAAACAGGCTTACATCCATTTCCTTTTTATTGTATTGATAATATGTAAGATTCTATATTATTTGCATGCTTGCAGCCGACGCCCAACCCTGATTACCGTCGCTAAGAACTATGCGGTTCCAATCTCCAATATGGTCAATTATCTTGATTTTCATGCCCTCATGGATAATAAAAAGATCGGTTCCATTTACATCCGGCGAACTTTTTACCGTAACTACCGGCGCAAATACAATAGCTTTTGAATCGTCCAGCAAACCGGCGCGTTGCTGTAAGGCAAATACCAGAGTAATTATACACAATATAAATGCCAAAATACTTGTAAAAAAAGATAATTTGCGTAAACCGTAACTCCATGTAAAAAAATAAACCATCAACAACACCAGGAATACGGCAAATAAAACGATACTGAATATACCCCAAGCATCAGCCGAAGCTATTTGCAAAACCGAATTATACCATTTGCTCAGTACAAATTCAGGCACAGCCTCTATTTTATCAAGTTGCATTAAACGTGCCATTTCTAGATTATGAATTACATCTACATTTTCGGGACTTAATCGTAATGCCCTTTCGTAATTCAATATCGACTGGCCTATCATATTTTGCTTATAATATGCATTTCCCAGATTAAAATATATATCCGGAGACTCGAAATCCAATGCTAAAATGTCCTCATACTTTTCCGATGCTTCGGCATAGTTACCCTCGATATAAGCTTTATTAGCCTGCACCCACAAACTATCAACCGGCGACGAATAGGCTGACGATATTGTAAACAATAAAATAATCGATATAATTATCTTTTTCATAACTAACGGATTGTTTGTTCAAATTTGCTGATTACACTCATTGCATTATCATATACATACTCCATTTCGTTACGCCCTGCACTTGGCGCATAGCGGGCAAACTCACACTCGTCAACTACGCTTAAAAACATTTCAGTATCAGCTTGTTGAGCATTACGGGCAAGTAATGTTTCCTTGGCATTCTCGCGTGATAAATCCGCTACCGGAATGTTAAATTTATCACTTACATATCCCCACATGGCCCGCAGCAATTCCTCGTAAAAGCCTTGCGTATTACCCTCTTTTAATAATTTCAATGATGATTTCAATCGCTTATGAGCAATCTTATTTGCTGTTTTATTCCGCATCAATGCTAAATTGCGGCTATCTTTTATTCTCTTTTTAAATGCAATGCTTAGTACAATAAAAATGACAAGCAACAGCACAAACAACAACCAATAGGGTAACGATGCAAAAAACATATTGCCTTTTGCACTGACTTTTAAGGGAGTAGTTTTTATAAATACGATATCCTGCCCCAAATGCCGTATGTTTTGCTGGTTGATACCGGGTACTGTGGTTGTCGCAGTTCCTCCGCCAGTTGGATCCCTTTCTACATGAATCGTCAAATCGTTCGATTTTAAAGTCGTATATTTACCTTTCGACGGATCGAAATACGTAAATTCAACGCCGGGAATGACAAAATCACCGGCGCTACGCGGAATCAAAGCATATTCATATTTCTTATTACCTGTATTTCCAGCTGTTGTTGTTTTTATATTTTCTGTAATCTTAGGTTCATACTTGTCAAAATCGGGAGGAAAGTTGATTTTAGGCTGTTCAACCAATTTCAGGTTACCTGTACCCGAAATATTTAGCGAATAAGCAATGGCCTGGTTTGCCTGTGTATGGGTTTTATCGATATTGGCCTCGATTTTAAAATTGCCCACCGCACCTTTAAAAAACGTAGGCGCCCCCAACGGCAAATCATTTACATTAACCGATACCGATGGAGATTGTATTTTCCGTTCGATTTCCTGATAAGGGGAATCAAAAAAGTCATCAAACATATTGCGGCTTTGGCGTGGTTTTGCAATCTGGACAGACAGGGTCATCTCCAACGGAGGAATAATTAAAGTTCCTAATTGCTGCGGCGTAAGTACATAGCGTCTTAAAACAGCTACATTATAAATAATTCCACCCACATTTTCACGATGAAAGCTCGCCTCGTTCTGCGGCACATCCATCTCCTGACTGAAAAAACCCGTAAAAGTAGGCAGTTTAAAATTACTTGCCCCAGTAATACCCACACGTGTATATATTTTAAGCGCCGCAACCAACGATTCGCCCCGATAAAGACTTGTACGACTCAATTCAACCCTTGCATATAAATCTTTAGGGTCAACGGTTGCCGTAGTTGTTTGACCTTGCTGCGGCTGGTTGTGCTGTTGATTAATAGCAGCATCGGCCTTAACAACGTCTATTGTATGAGAGTTGGAGCTTACTGTTTTTCCGTCAATAATGGCATCGGCCTTTCCTATGGTAATCTTTCCCTCGCTTTTTGCCGATACATAGTAACTGACATAGTATGTAGTCGATACCTTGCCATTTATACTAAGCATACTGTTGCCCTGAACGGGACCGGCCATAACATTAAAATTACTTAAATCGGGCGGTGTAAATTGGCTGAATTTTGCCGATATTTCGAACTTTATCGAAAATTGTTCGCCTACGGCTACTACTTTAGGCGCTTGCACTGTTACACTTTGACTGTATATACTTACAACCTGAAAAAAAGTAAATAATACTATTAAAAATCTTTTCATTTGTTAACTGCTAGTTTCACCCTTTGTTATATATAATTACCAATATTTTTCGACTTTAGTATTCTGGGCCTTTTTCTCTTTCGCCTTTTGTACTTTTTCCTGTGTTTGACGCTCATTATTCTGCATGGCCTCTAATATCTGGTTAGCCTGTTGCGGAGATAACTTCGGCTCCTGCTGATTTTGCGGGCTTTGTTGATTCTGTTTGTTTTGATCATTCTGATCATTTTCATTATTCTGATCATTATTCTGATCTTGATTGTTTTGCTTATCCTGTTGATTCTGCTTATTTTGCTCGTTTTGATCTTGATCCTCGTTATTATCATCGCCCCCGCCGCCTTGGTTGTTTTTAGGTAACATTGCCTGTGCATAAGCCAGATTCGACTTTGTATCCATATCACCGGGTTTTATTTTTAACGATTTCTTATAAGCTTCAATGCTTTCGGCATATTTCTTTTCTTTTAACAACGAGTTGCCTATATTATGGTATAAACCTGCCAATTCGTTTTCATTTTTAATTCTATTTTCCAACGATTTATACAATGTATCCGCTTTACCGAATTCCTCTTTTTTATACATTACATTACCCAGATTGTATATGGCTTTACTCGATGATGAATCTTTTTCCAACCCCCGCAAATACCATAATTCGGCATCATTGTACTTTTCTTGTTTATATTGTTTATTGCCTTTATTCACATCTTTACGATCCTTTTGTGCGTTTGCTGCAAAAGGAATTAAAAAAGCCAACAAAAATAATAACTGTTTCATTGTATCATAAACTTATTACAACAACTATATGCTACGTTCTTTCTTCCTGAAAATATCCAGATTATTTAAAATCCTATTTTTACGCTCGAATATATAAGCTTCGAGCATCAATAATATCAATGCAACGAACAACGGATACATGTACAGTTCTTCATATTCTTTAAACTGAACCGAAGACATTTCCTGTTTGTCCATTTCCTGGATTTTCTGCATCAATTTCGACAAGCCCAAATCGGCCGGAGTAGCCAACGTATACGTACCGCCTCCGGCAACCGCTACCCGTTGTAAAGTAATTTCATCAAGTTTCGATACAACAATATTACCGTCCCGATCTTTCAACATATCGCCCGATTTTAACTTGATAGGCGCACCCGATGTTTGCCCGATACCCACAGTATGTACGCTTATTCCCTGCTCATTAGCTAAGGTAGCCGCGGCAATGGGATCGCCCTCATGGTTTTCCCCGTCAGTAATAAGAATAAGCGCCCTGCTTTTTTCGCTTTGTATCGAAAACGAACGTATGGCCAGTTCAATTGCCTTTGCCATATCCGTACCCTGTTTACTCACGATATTGGGCGTAATCGAGTTCAAAAACACTTTAGCCGATACATAATCGGTAGTAACGGGCAATTGTACATATGCATCACCGGCAAATACAATCAACCCTATACGGTCGCCCTTTAAACCGTCCACCAGGCGCGATATAGCCATCTTTGCCCGCTCCAACCTGTTTGGCTGAAAATCGGTTGCCAGCATACTGTTCGACACGTCGAGGGCAATAATAACTTCGGCTCCCCTCAATTTTACTTCCCGCATCGACACTCCTATCTGCGGACGGGCTAATGCTAATACAAAAAACAGGATAGCCACACAAATAATAATTATTTTAAACCATCCGCGATAATGCGAGGCCAGCGGCATAAGCTGACGCATAGTGCCGATATTTCCGAACTTTTTCAAGGCTTTATGTTTACGGCTCATCACAAAACCGAAAACAAGCAGCAAAGCGGGTATTATCAACCAAAGTAAAAAATAATCAGGACGTAAAAACTGCAACATATATTATTTTATTCTGTTTATTTGTTTATTCGATTATTTGACTCAAGAAACTCTACAAAATTATTTTATAAGTACGTTCTCTCAATTATTTTATATTATTCATTATTTGTAAGTATCTTGTTTATAGATGTTTTATAGTTTTAATAGTATAAACTAATTTCGCAGATGTACTTAATATCTATAATCTTATATATTATAACGTTTAAATATCATAAACTAATTTTGTTTAAGTGTTTATTATTTAGATCAACAAATTAAGCTTTCTTTAAGGTATTCTTCGTAAAACAAATAATTTTAACAACAATTCCACTATAAGCAATGCAAATGCAGCTAGGGCAAATGGCATAAACTCCTCCTTATAAATAGGGAACGAATCAACCATGGTTTTATTTTTCTCCATCTGGTTAATTTCCTTATATATTTCCAGCAGCTTGGTGTTATCTGTTGCCCGGAAATACTGTCCTCCTGTCAGTTGTGCAATTTCTTTCAATAAAGCTTCGTCAATTTCAACAGTTATCTGCTGCATTTGTATTCCGTAGGGCGTCATAAGTGGGTAAGGCGCCATGCCATTGGCGCCTACACCTATTGTGTACACCCTTATATCATACATTTTTGCAATATCGGCGGCTGTAATGGGGGCAACCTCTCCCCGGGTGTTTACCCCGTCGGTAAGTAGTATTATTACCCGACTTTTGGCGTCGCTGTCGCATAAACGGTTGATGGCCGTTGCCAAACCATTGCCTATTGCCGTACCGTCTTCAATCAAGTCGGTTTCGATATCCTTTATCAGGTTGATAAGCGCCGCCCTGTCGGTAGTTAACGGGCATTGCACAAAACTTTCGCCGGCAAAAACCACAACTCCAATACGGTCGCTCGGACGTTCGGCCACAAACTGTATAGCAATATCTTTTGCAGCGCTGATACGGTCGGGTTTAAAATCACGCGCCAGCATACTCGACGATACATCCAACGACAATATGATATCAATCCCCTCGGTATTTACTTGTTCGAACTCCTCGCGCGAACGCGGACGAGCAATGGCTATAATCAACAATGTCAATACAAAGCAGCGCAATACAAACGGTAAATGCTGTATATAATAACGAAAGCCTTTACCTAATTTTTTAAACGGCATTATCGACGATATCTGTAGCGTTGGCTTACGTTTGGCGCCCCATACAATATACCATACGATGTAAAGCGCTAATAACAACAATAGATACAGCGCTTCAACATTCTCAAATTTCGGTATTGTTATCATCTTGTGTGTTTATCTCGTTAGTTTCACTTTTATCAACCGGCTGCGTTTTTGTACCGTCAACAAAATTATAGGCATATTGATACGATTGCTCATTTTCGATAGGCAACGGTTTGTATTTGGCAAACTTCGCCAAATCGGAGTACATAAGCATCTTTTTCAACTCGTCATACAAATCCTTTTTATCGAATTTTAGATCGGCCAAAGCCTGCAATATTTCTTCGGATGTTTTTTCCATAGCCTGCATGTCATACGTATCTTCAAGGTACTGACGAACAATATCGGTCAGCCGTGTATAATACTGCTTGATTCTATCCTGCTCCCATAATTTCTCATTCTTTAGTTTCTGCAACTCACTAAACGCAACCACATAAGGCGGATCCTGGGAACGGGAAAAAACAAACAAATTACCTTTATATTTTCTCCACCTCAAGTACCACCACAGGCCGAAAACTATAAGCCCCAGCCCTAAAATGATAATGCCGATCCACCAGTAATCCCAAATTACAAAAGGATATTCGGATATGGCTTTAATATCGTACATTACATAAGTAGCAGTATCAATAGGTATAGTGTTTACGTATAAATCGAGTTGCGGAAAAATAAGCGTATCTATCAATATCGTGTCGGTTGTGGCCGTTTGTAGCAGCATGGGGAATGCCATCATATAACTACCACTATCAAAAGATGTTACAATGTACGATTGGTCAATAGTTATCGATCGTCCATCACGTTTAATCGTATCTAAGCTTAGTTGCTCAATGATATCGAGGAATGGCCCCATTTTACCATCTTCGTATTCGGGCAAGGCTATACGTTGCCGTACAGAGTCGTACGTTACCTGCAAGCTAAGCTTGATATGGTCGCCGATTAATATCGAGTCCGGTTTTATAATCGCCTTTAAATCCACTTTGGGTGTTTGCGCTTTCAACTGTATCGCTGTTAACAACACAAAAATCAGCGTAAAAGCAAGCCGTATATATTTTGTTATCCTACCACACATATAAGTTAATTTACTCATTAGCAAATTGTTATATCTACACATTAAATTATATCCGTTGTTTAAACAACCGTATTAAAGGCTTTACATAATCTTCGCCAGTATTAATCGACACATTATCAACACGACAACGCATCAGCGTATAATTTAGCCGTTCGGACATAGTCCGCCACCACTCCCCATACTGTCTGCGTACCGACGATCGGGACGTATCTACCCAGCTTACTTGTCCGGTTTCGGCATCCTGCATTTCGATGATACCCACTTTGATCAATTCGGTTTCGCGATGGTCGTACACACGCAGGGCGACTACGTCGTGTTTACGGGCTGCAATTTTAAGCGCATCCTCAAAACGTACGGTTTGGGTTTCGTCAATATCCATAAAATCGGAGAGAATGAAAGCTGTACAACGTTTTTTCATACTGTTTGTAAAATAGCGTAAAGCTTCTGAGATATCGGTTTGATTGCTTTGCGGCTTAAACTCGATTAATTCGCGGATAATACGTAAAATATGCGTACGCCCTTTTTTAGGCGGAATGAATTTTTCAATCCTATCGCTGAAAAATAATACCCCTATTTTATCATTATTTATACCGGCTGAAAACGACAATACTGCAGCAAGTTCGGTTACCAGGTCTTTTTTCAGCTTATCGGTAGTACCGAATATGCGCGAGCCACTGATATCAATCAGCAACATAACGGTCAACTCGCGTTCTTCATGAAAAATCTTGACAAAAGGAGTATTAAAACGCGCGGTAACATTCCAGTCGATACTGCGGATATCGTCGCCGAGTTGGTACTCGCGCACCTCGCTAAATGCCATACCGCGCCCCTTAAACGCACTGTGATATTCGCCTGCAAAAATATTACTCGACAATCCCCGTGTTTTAATCTCTATTTTACGGACTTTTTTAATTAAGTCGGCTGTTTCCATTATATAATATTCTTTGCTCTTTGTTATATAACTTATTTATTTTAAACTGAAAATTAATGGCATTGAATAACCTGTAGATACAGGTTTTCCGTTTATTGTTCCCGGATTCCATCTTGGCATTGAAAGAACCAATCTTTTTGCCTCCGCATCAAGTAAGGGGTCAACACTTTGAACAATCTCAGCATCTCGTATTTGACCTGTAGGGCCGATAACGAATTTAACAACAACTCTTCCTTGTACGCCTCTTTCAGCCGCTTCCGCCGGATACTTCATATTTTTAGCAATATATTGGCGTAAAGCCTGTTCACCTCCCGGAAATGTTGCCAGTTTTTCTTCTATTTGTTCACTCAAATCAATATCGGTAAAATAAAATCTATCATAAGCTAAAGTTGTTGTTTTACCCTCTTTTTCAAGATCTTTTAGCAGTCTTGCTTTCAGTTGATCGTAATGCTCGGGTATTATACCGGGATCCAATACTTCGGTTTCACTTATAAGAACAAAGGCTTCTGTAGGGTTGTAAGTGTCTTCAACTCTTCCTTTTCGGCGTAACTCGAATGTAATGCCACCTGCTGCGGCAAGCCCGAAAGTACTGTAGTCATAAGTTTTTTTATCAATCCAAATAATTTCTTTTCCTTCTGAGTTTAATTTATTTAATATGGCTGTTAAAGATTTTTTAATATCTTCGGTAACAGGAAGACCTTCTTTATTAATAACTCCCCATATACCATCTATTTTAACAACAGCAAGCCCTTCGGAAAAATTACCTGCTTCTGAAAATACAGGCGGAATTTTCATATTTCCCTTTAAATCAGCATATCCTAATTTATTAAAATAAGAGAAGGCTATCAGACTTTCGGAATAATTAGCTTTATCAGCAATATTTACAAAATAATCAGCTTTACCAGCAATATTTACATGTACAGTTTTATTTGTTTTATCTATCAACAACCATCGTGAGTCCAGAAACTGAACATTGGCAACACCGCCTTTAAAATCGCCAGCATAATAATATGTCGGTTCTATTACCATATCCCCGGTAGTATTTATATAACCATATACAAGGTAATTAAGCCTTACAGCTGCCAAACCCTCCGAAAAAGGCTTCAAATCATCATATTTTTCTTTGCCTATTTGCTTTCCCAATTTATCAATTGCAATCCATTTACCGTCTTTTAATTGAACACCCGAAAAGCCTTCTTTAAAAGAATTAGCTTTTTTCATACCTTGGAAGCCTATAACGGTTTCCCCTTCCTTATTTATAAATCCGATATCAGGAACAGCTACCAAGCCTTCCGAAAAATCACCGGGCTGCTGTGTATAATGGAAAAGTATAACGAGCTCATTATTTTTATCAATAAAGCCATATTTGCCGAATTTTTTTACCCATGACAATCCTTCATAAAAACTCCCAACATCATCATATTGAAAATCAATAATTAGCTTTCCATTTTTATCTATGAAACCCCACTTGCCTGAGCCATCTTTTACTGCAATAAAACCATCGCTGGCAGACTTAATATCACGGTACTTATCGAAGACTTCTTTCCCATTCTTGTCTAAACATACGGCTCCACCATTATAATAAGCCACAGCATACCCCTCACTATATGGGTTTATTGATGTATATTTACCTTGAGCAACAGCCCATTGACTAAAAAACAAAATAAAGATAAAGTTTATAAGAGTTCTCATAGTTTTGTAAATATACTATAGAATTAAGATTAGCTATATTGTTTCTCCCAATTCACCAAAAATTTCGTTCATTTCTTCATAACGGTTTCTGTTCCGTGACGAATAAATTAAATCATAGCAATCGCCATTTTCCATTACAGAAATTATGCTATCTTTATCATCCGAATAAAATTCAATACCTAATCTATTGCGAAAATTTTCAGGCTTTTTTTCAAAATTAGCTTTTATCAGTTCCAAATCATCAACAATTATACTCCTAAATTCTTCTAAATTATACTCTAACGAACCATCAGTTCAGTTCATTCAATCGAACAAGTTAAACATTTCGGTTAACAACAATTCCCGTTCATCCGATCCACCCGAATAATCTTCGTATGATACATGTTTCGTTATCATTACTACACTAAGCTAATGTTTAATGACTAAGGAACCTCAACCGAATTAAGTATCTGTGTAATAATATCGACACTTGTAATATTTTCAGCTTCGGCCTCGTAAGTCAAGCCGATACGGTGGCGTAAAATATCGTAGCATATCGCGCGCACATCTTCTGGGATAACATAACCGCGGCGCTTGATAAAAGCATAGACTTTCGAGGCCATTGCCAAACTGATACTGGCACGCGGCGATGCCCCGTAAGAAATCATGGGTACAAAATTTTTCAGGTTATAATCTTCGGGCGTACGCGTAGCATATACTATATCAACAATATAGCGTTCAATTTTCTCATCCATATACACATCCCTTATCACCTCGCGGGCACGTACAATTTGCACGGGATTTAATATAGGGCTCACCCTACCCGACACAGCCCCCGACATGTTCTGCCGGATGATTATTTTTTCCTCATCTTTTTTAGGATACGATATAACCACTTTCAGCATAAAACGGTCGACCTGTGCTTCGGGTAATGGGTATGTACCTTCCTGTTCAATAGGGTTTTGAGTTGCCATTACCAAAAACGGCTCGGGGAGTTTATAAGTAGTGTCGCCGATGGTAACCTGGCGCTCCTGCATGGCTTCGAGCAATGCACTCTGCACTTTTGCCGGTGAACGGTTAATTTCGTCGGCCAGTACGAAATTGGCGAAAATAGGACCCTTACGCACAGTAAATTCTTCTTTTTTCTGGCTATATATCAATGTACCCACAAGGTCGGCAGGCAACAAATCGGGAGTAAACTGTACGCGGCTGAATTTTGCATCGATTATATTCGACAACGTTGTAATTGCCAATGTTTTTGCCAAACCGGGTACTCCTTCGAGCAAAATATGCCCGTTCGATAATAATCCTATTAAAAGGCTTTCAACCAAGTGTTTTTGCCCTACAATCACCTTGCCCATTTCAAGATTAATCAGATCGACAAAAGCGCTTTCCTGCTGAATTCTTTCGTTCAGTTCCTTAATGTTAACTGTTTCGTTCATAAATTTGTGATTAAATTATCGTATTTTTGTTGCTTTAAAATTTCTGGATACAAAGATAAATATAACACAAAAAATTACAATGGTGTTAAAAAAGTTTTGCACTATTTGTAAAATAATTTAAATATGAATATTTTATAAACTGATTTTGTATTTTCGCTTTTTAGATGCAAACAAGCTTTCAAGGTTTAAACAATTGGAATAATTTTATGTCGACAATATTACTGTTATCTTGTATTGGCAATGTATGTACAGTGCAAACGCATGAAATCATATTTTACATAGGATTGCTTCTGCCCTGATGCACATTAACAATTATGAAGAAACTGAAATATGCAGTAGGAAAAACAAAACCCGACGAATTCGGGGATACCGGATTGTTAACGATCCGGGTTTATCCGCAATTAGATGGATTTCCGAAAGAAACAGAACAACCGGATTATTATAAAATGCTTGCCAATAATGATGAATTAACAAAAAACAAGGAGTTGAATTGCTTGTTGCAATTATATACGATAAAAAATAGCCAGAGCTGTAGTTTTTATCAGCGATATGCAGTACTATGGTTTCGGAGGCACGGCCACTTAAGAAAAAATGCAGCAGGGTTCAGGTTATTAGCCGTAGACACTGATATGAGAGGACAAAATACCGGTAAAGCATTAATTATTAAATGTATTGAAAAAGTTAAAGCGCTAGGGCCGCAGCAAGTTATAATTCACACTACTAAAGCTATGCAAACAGCATGAAAATATATGAAAGTACGGGTTTTAAAAGATCAGAAGATCTGTATTTTATGCAAAGGGACTTCCTGTTTTTGGGTTCAGATCAGATTAAAACTTTAGCATAAATGGCCCGATACATAGTACAATTATCCTATAAAGGAAGCAATTATCACGGCTGGCAGGTGCAGGAAAATGCCCCAACCGTGCAGGAGTTTGTAAATAAAGCTCTATCTACGCTTTGTAATCAAACAATTGAAACTACCGGAGCCGGCCGCACCGATACAGGTGTACATGCCCGTCATTATATCGCACATTTTGACAGTGCAACTCCCCTGCCCTATCCATCAGAAAAATTAATTTACAAATTGAATTGCATATTACCGCGCGATATTGCCGTGGAAGACATAAAGTCGGTTCACGATTCGTTCCATGCCCGTTTCGATGCAATATCGCGTACATATAAATATTTTATCTGTACCAAAAAAAATCCGTTCCAACTCGAATTCTCCTATCAACTATTTTATCCTTTGGATGTTGATAAAATGAACAAAGCGGCAGATATATTGCTTGAGTACCATGATTTTACCAGTTTCAGCAAGTTACATAGTGATGTAAAAACTAATAACTGTAAAATATCTTATGCCTGCTGGAACAAAACCTCTGGCAACAGGCTTGTGTTTACCATTACTGCCGACCGTTTTTTACACAATATGGTAAGGGCTGTTGTAGGTACGCTGCTTGAAGTAGGCAAGCAAAAAATTACGATAAACGATTTTTGTAAAATTATTGAAAGTAAAAACAGGGGAAACGCCGGCGTATCGGCTCCCGCACAGGGCTTGTTTTTATGGGAAATAGAATATAACAATCTTTAATAGTTTATTAATACTTTAATAAAGTATCTTTGTAAGGTATTAATGCAGATTATTATTGAATAATTATACCAAGAAATTTTTGAAGAATAATGCGAAAACTAAGTCTTTTATTATCATTATATATTATAGTAATTAGCCTGTTATCCATCAATATAATCAATAGTTTCCCAATAAAGTTAGAACGTTACATTGCCGAACCCCTAAGCCACGATGAAATCCACTGGGTCGATTCGGTTATAAATACATTAACGCTGCGCGAAAAAATCGCCCAATCGTTTATGATTGCAGCCTACTCCAACCAGGGACAAAAGCATATCGACAATATCACTTCGTTAATAAAAAACCAGCATGTAGGCGGGCTTGTGTTTTTCCAAGGAACCCCCACCAAACAAGCTGAATTGACCAATACATATCAGTCGATATCAAAAGTCCCGCTACTGGTGGGCATGGATGCCGAGTGGGGAGTATCAATGCGGTTGGATAGTGTTATTGCTTTCCCCAAAAATATGACTTTGGGCGCTGTTACCGACAATAATTTGATATACAAGTTGGGAGCCGAAATAGCCCGCCAATGCAAGTTATTGGGTGTGCACATTAATTTTGCGCCATCGGTTGATGTAAATAACAACCCTGAAAATCCGGTTATTAATACACGCTCGTTCGGCGAAAACCAGTACAATGTTGCTGAAAAAGGCATTGCCCTAATGCGCGGAATGCAGGATAACGGGGTTTTTGCAAGCGCCAAGCACTTTCCGGGTCATGGCGATACAAATACCGACTCGCACCACGATTTACCTGTAATTCCTTATGAAAAAGATCGTCTGGACACTTTAGAGTTATATCCGTTTAAACAACTCATTGAAAATGGTATTGCCAGTGTTATGGTCGGGCATCTTTACATATCGGCAATCGATACGAAAGACGAAAAACCAGCCTCACTATCGGAAAAAATTATACGTAGCATTTTAAAAAATGAATTGAACTTCGACGGATTAATTATTACCGATGCCTTGAATATGAAAGCTGTAAAAGGTAAAACGGAAGAACACCTTGTTGTAGCCGCCGTAAAAGCTGGAAACGACATTTTGCTTATGCCCGATGATGTTTCGGGCGGTATCGATGCTATTGAAACAGCCATTAAAAATGAAGAACTGAGCGAAAGCCAAATTAAAAACATATGCCGCAAAATATTAACGGCAAAATACAGAGCAGGGCTAAATAAATATAAACCAATAAATTTAAATGGATTAGTTAACAACATTACAAATATACGTTCCGAAGTTCTTAATGATAAGCTGATGGAAGCG
>JAISFN010000030.1 GCA_031263585.1 Prevotellaceae bacterium
CAGCTAAAAGGAGAGAGTTTAAGAAAAAAGTATTAGTTTTACACCTGCCAACGAAAAAATGAACAAAAAGTGAACGGATATCACCGGAAAAGGTGAACGGGTATCGCCGGAATACGCACTTGAAATTGTTTGTTTTCATTACAACTAATTAGAAACCAGTCGTAAAGATACGATGTTTCAAGATCGTTTCCAACTAAAAGAAAAGTATATTTTGTTGATGTTAAAATAATTATAAGTATATATCAAATTTTGGTCATCTACGAAGCGAAAATTCTCTAAGTTTAATCGTTGCTAACTAAGGGAAGAATACACCGATACCTAGGCGCGTAGGGCCGCAATCCATAGCATGGAGCTGGGTGTAAAGGGGGAAGTTAGGCATTTATAATATGGCATAAATTGTATTTGCCTATCGCATGTTCATAATTTGAAGGAGGAGGACATAAATATTGGTAAAGGCAGGAATTACACGGTTCCTCATTTCGAACCTTGCGCCATGCCGTATTTATATCCATTTCTTTTGCTATTATATCGATTATTTGGTCATTATTGATATTTCCTATAAGCTCAGTATTAGCTGAAGCCCGAACACTTCCATCGGAATATATATGTAATGAGCCAAAATAATTTGAATTAAGCTTTTGGTTGCAAAATATCTTCCTCTGTTCTATTGGCTCGGATAGAATATCCTCTTTTGTAAGAAAAATATTTTCTCTAAAAAAATCAATGTTATTCCCATTGTAAAATGGAATTATTTGGTGTGAGTGAAGATTATAGTTTTGAATAATCTCTTCTGCTTTTTCAAATTGGGATAAATTCTCTACAATAAAATTGAATGTTGAATTATTATCAGTTTTATTTAAACAGCATTCTAATAACTCTTGGTTTATTGGAAAGTTGACGATGATAGTTTTAGTTTGTAATGAATCTATTAATTCCTCATCATTGCATTTTGCTATGTTTTCATCATGAATCCAATAATTTAATTTTATTTCACCCGAGAAAATATTTCTTAGTTTCGTTAGATATGAATACTCTAAAATATTCCCTCCCATAATTTCTATAGAACTAATAGGAGAGTGTTCTATTTGTAATACTATTTGTTTAATCACATCTAATGATAATTCTTTTGGTTGACCATTAACTGTACAGCAATTTACTTGTTTAAAATAAGAACTACAATTTTTACATTTTATATCACATCCACTATTTACATATAGTATGAGATTGGTAAGATAGTGCATAACACCTTCTCCAATCAGTCGATCATTTTCTTTTCTCAATTTTTCTACATCTCGTTGCAAATTTAAAATAGGCATCAACCGTATGGGTTTTCTTTCATAGTCGCCCACATCAGATACATCTCCCATGCCTTTTTCACATAATTGTTCTATAAATTTATAGCAATGAGCATTTTCAAGTTCTTTGGAGCTGAGAAAACTTACCCCAAGGTTTTTCTTTTCATGTATTGAGTCAATTAATGCCTTAATTTCTTCATCGGAAATCTCAAGATAATCTGCATTTAAAGTATTATATAATAATATTTTAAATGTATCATTAGAAACATAAATATACGGTTTTAATGCCAACCAGTAATCTTTTGTTTTATCAATCATAATTATCTAATAATTACTTTTTCCATTATTTCATAATAGGCCTCGGGATTTTCTTCTAAAAATCTGATTTGGGTGGCTTTGTATGTTTCAAAGTCTTTAGCGCCCATATATCCATAACAAGTTGGTCTTTTTTCCAAATCTGCCAAATTGAAAATACATTGCTTACACGCAAGTTGATTATGACATTTAGAACATTGTTTATCCAATTTTGCATAATAACCATTATACTTCTCGGCTATTCCTTCAAAATCCAATATGACTTCATTTTCGGTAATTTCTCCTATAGCAAATTGATGCCCTATGCGCTCGCACGGCAATATCTTACCATTCACGGTAACATACATTTTTCTGGAAAAAGGAATGCAAGCGCCGGTAGGTATAGTTTTTGTTATATTTTTTCCATAAAGAAGCTCATTATAGTCTTTGTAAACAAAGCCGCTGTATTGATGTATAAATGCTGTAACACTTTGATAAGAACCTATCTGCATAAACATATCTTTTTCAATTTCACTATAATTTTCCGATTGATAAAGGCTTTCCTGCGCATTGCGATAGGTTTGCATAAATATAGATTCCATTTCGGGTTTTATTCCCATATTGTTTAATTCACCTATTGAAGGAATTTTATCATACTTGTTTTTTATGTAATTATAAATGTCGGCAACAGAGTTTTTGTTATGAAGCACAGCATTGAAATTAACTCTTTCGGTGAAATAATCGGGATATTTATTTCTTAATTTGTCCGTATTGTATATTATATGGTCAAATGCAGGCTTTCCTGATTTATCAATTCTGTATGCTGTATTCTCTTTATCCCCATCAAGGCTTATAAGCAGATAGAAATCATTCTCTTTGAGGAAATCCATGTATTTATGTAGAAGAAGGGCATTGGTAGTCATTGAAAAGGTAAATGTTCTGTTTCTACATTTTTGTTTTCTGATATAACTGACTACGGTTTCGATAAATTTCATGTTAAGTAATGGCTCGCCTCCATAAAAACTAATAAAAATAACGTTGTTTGATGATGAATTTAAAGAGGAATTCCAATAATTTACCAGATAATCAATTACTATAAATGCTTTCTCTGTCGGCAACATTTTGTTTTCACGAGTATCGTAATCTCCATAAAACTCGCCATAACCGCAATATGTACACTTCAAATTACATGCATCGGTAACTTCAAATGTCAACTGTTTTAAGTTGGCTATTTGATATTCAATATATTTAGGTTTTAGGTAATCCATTTTCTAATATTTTAATAAAGTTACCATAATTTGAATTTAGCAGTTAGCAACAATTGGGCAGGCCTTATGCCGTATGCGTAATAATCTTCCCTTGTTTCACTATACGAGGCAATTATATATTGTTTGCTGTTGAAAACATTAACCCACGTACACATCAGCTCAACATCTTTAAACTTATATTTAAGTTCGATATCGGCAAATGATTTGTTTTTTCCTGTTAGTATATTGCTGTTATAATAATGTTCATAACCCATATTAATGGCCAGTTTATTTATAAAAAAACTAATATTCAAATAATTGGAAATAGTACGAATACCAGATAAATTAATATTTCCGATAGCCCCGTTACTTTCATTCCATTTTAAAGCATAACTTATACTTCCCCATGAGCCAAGCTGTGTTTCAATATTAGGGCTGAATCCGTAGTTTTCATTATTATATTTAACTACTTCTCCTTGATTTATCTGGGATGATTTAACATTATAATACCTGCCTGATAAAGATATAGTAGAGCGAACAGCATATATGTATTTGCTTATTGAGCCTGATACGGAGTAGGATTCGGTAATTTGAGGGCTCTCTACAATTTTTCTTATTTGTAGAATATCGGTATACTCCTGGGCATACATCACATTAGTTCGGAATCGCTCATACGACCCTCCCATATTTCCAAATAAAGATTTGCGGGGATTTTTATAGGATAAAAACAAGGAAGCGGCATGGCTTTCATATTCCAAAGGCTTGCTTTCATTTCTATTGAGGTCACGGTACGTCTGCATTATATAATTTGGATAAAGGTTATCAATAGGCCCATAATCTTTTGAAAAAGAATAGTGAGCTGATATATCCCAGTAATTGTTTAAATTATATACCGCATGCAGATAAGGGGTAAAAAACAATTTATTTGTATTAGTTTTTGACCATGCGTTGTTGATAAATGAAAAATAATAATTTACAGGCAAATAAATATCTATTTTAAATTTGGGTAAAAAATAGGAGTAATATGCGTTAACATACATATTATATTGAGTCCATCTTAAATCATTCATTAACGAATCGGGAGCGGCATTGATATTATTATTGTTCAATATTTGCAAGTCGGATTTTAAAAATTGGCTTTCTATATCAAATCCTGCCCAGTATACCTGCCTTATATGTTTTGAAACAAAAGAATATGAAACAGAATTTCGGGAGGTAAAATTGTTTATCGTTACATTTTGTTTCATCTTATCATAATCTTTACTATCATTAAACATGAATGGGTACAAGCCCGGCTCTATGATGAGTTTTTGCGGCGATTTTGAAAATCCGTTGAAAGAATTAACTTCTACTATCTTGCCTGACGATGTGGTTTTAACAAGCTTAAAGGTGTTGGAGATATTAAAAGGGTTTTTCTCCGACTGCTGGTTTATACTGTCCGAAGTAAGAACAATGCCCCTGTTACGATTCCATTCTCCGCTTAATTTTATGTGGTTATCAAGGTAAAAATTACTCTTGTTTACATTCAGTTTAATATCTGCATTCAGTTTATCAATGTACTTTTTGGCATTTAATTGTTCATTAATAATTAGTATGCTGTCTCCCGGTAAAAAATATGCTGATTGTGAATAACTGTCTTGTTTTTGGGCATCATTAAAATAATTTATATTGGCATTGAGGTTATAGTCGTTTTTCAAAACCCAGATATTATTGGCCGAGACAGAATGAATGGAGTTAAACAGATAACGTTTCCGATTAATAGCAGGCAGGGATGGTGCAAGGATAGATAAAAAATTACCGTATTGCTGCATACTCCCGGCCTCGGAATAAAACGAAGTGAACTCTCTCGAAGCATCATCTCCTGTATTATTACCCTTGTATGTTGTGATGTTCTGGTATTTTTTTGCAAAATAAAGTGCAACAAACTCGTTATTCCACAAAAACGGAGTAAAACCTGTTCCAAGCTGCGCCATCGCGCTTAATGCACCCTTGGCGCTGTCTTTAAGTTTAATATTGATAGCCGCCTGATCGCTTAATTTCACATCTTGCAATGCTTTAACAGGCTGGTGGTTTTCATATACCTGAACTGATGCAACATCGTTAGCCGATATGTTTTTAGTAGCTATACCGTACCTGCCTTGGAGCAAATCAAGATTTTCAACGTAAAACTTGTTTATCTCCTTTCCGTTGTATGAAATGGCGCCACTTTCACGGACTTCGATTCCAGGCATTTTTTTCAGCACATCCCCGATAACCCTGTCGCCTTTGCCGACAAAAGCCGAAACCAAATAGTTTATCGTGTCCCCCCTTTGCGAAATCATTTCAGGCTTAACAATCACTTCCTGTAATTCGATAGGCTGATTGGTCAATTCGAAATCCAACTTTTGAGATACTGCTTTTATTGTTTTTTTTACACTTCCATAATCAAAGCCGGTTAAAGTAATTTGTAAAGAATCGGCGGCGCCTTTGTACTCCACTTGGTAATATCCATTATTGTCGGATATTGAGTAAGATAAAATATTTTCCTTGTTCACGTTTCCTAATAAAACATTTATCCCGGGAAGCGTTTCTCCCGATTTATTTTTTATAATGCCGCTGACTTTTATTTGTCCAAATAACCCTATTGGAAAAATTATAACAAACAAGATTAATAATACCTTATTGATTATGTAATGTATCATAAAGTTATTTTACTCCAGTTCAATCGGATTATATGGGACTTTTTTATACCTGTCTTTTATGTAAATCCCGGTAAGTAATGTAATACCCCTATTGGCATATGTTTTATTAGGAGTTTCAACTATTTCCACTCTTTTTTGGTTCTCGTCTTCCAATACTATACTATAGCCTATTGATAATAAAAAATTCACAGGATCATTATGGTAGCGCTTTTGGTCCTTCATATAAAATTCTTTGGAAGCTCCGGTCGCCTTATTCCACATTGCCGGTACAATTATGGGCTGTTTTTGTTTTAACTGTTCTATCCCGATGCACTCAAATACATAATGCCGCTTAGTATCATAAGCACGCAATATCAATCCGGGGAGCCCTCCCAACTTCCACGGGCCCGAAGATACGGGAATGGATGGGGTAAACCAAACCACATAATCACGATCGCCGGTACGCCCCGTAGCTTTTATACAAGGATAGCCTAACACCATAGCTATTTCGCCGCTGATTGTCCATTGCGGATTTTTTATATCTTCCTTGTATTTGTAAATCTTTAAGTCTGTAATAGCATCAAAAACAGTTCGTTTACCCTCGGGGTAATTGTTGAATATCTCATAACCTTCGCCTTGGACATCTACAGGACGTTTCAGCGGACGCGGATCGGACGCGGTATACGCCGAATCGGATTGCCGGATATAATAACTGTAAAAATCAGTCAGTTTATCTCCAATTAACAGCACTTTCCTGTCTTTGGAAATCTTGTCGGGATTTAATGTATCGCGGACATATAATAATGAATAATCTATGCGCAGCTTGGCTGAATCAAGTGTGTCTGTCTTTTCGATGTCCCTCCTTAAATCGAAGTATTGAGACCGCATGAAACTCTGGGAGTTTGCGTTGTTACAGGTAATGCAAAAAAATAAAAATATAATACCGGCTTTAAATCGTTTCATATTGAATATTTTACCAAAAATTATTTTACTCCAGTTCAATCGGATTATACGGCAATTTTTTATACCTGTCGCGCTCATCAATGTTTGTGCTATGACTAATATTTCGGTCAGCAAAATACCTGTTTGGCGTTTCCAGACTTATTTTGCGGTTACCTTCCCCATCCGTTATATTTACATTAAAGCCCAACGATAGTAAAGCGGTTACATAGTCATTATAAAATTGTCTTTCATTTTTTTTGTATTCTTCTTTTGTTGTATTAATATATGCCCATTGGGGCATCACTATTGGTTGTTTTTGCTTTAACTGTTCAATACCGATACACTCAAATGTATAATGCTTTTTAGTGTCATACGCTTTTAATATCAGCCCTGGCAATCCTGCCAGTTTCCATGGTCCTAGCTGGATTGGAATAGATGGCGTAAACCATACTTCATAATCCCGGGCGCCTATGCGCCCTGTCGCTTTTATGCAAAAATAACCGAGTATTACGGTCGTTTCACTCCTAATTACCCATCGTGGGTTTTCAACATCTTCCTCATATTTATATACCGATAAGCTTGTAATAGAATTAACAATAGTTCGCTTGCCTTCAGGGTAATTACAATATAATTCGTAGCCTTCTCCAAGTATATCTGGCGAGCGTTTCACCCGTGCAGAGTTTTTACCCTTGTTCCAATCTGCGGTCAACACCGAGTCGGATTCCTGTACATAATAACTATAAAATTTATTAATTTTATCTCCAATAAGTAATACTTTACGGTCTCTGGATATTTTAGAAAGATTTAATGTGTCTCTGATATAGGATAATGAATAATCTACACGCAGTTTAGCCGAATCAAGTATTTCTGTCTTTCCTATATAACGTCTTAAATCAAAATATTGAGAGCGTTGTGCATCTGCTTCGTTTAAGAGAGACATGCAAATACATATTATTGTAATAATTAGCCTTACTCCATTCATAAAATTAAAATTAGGAAGAGGCTGTCCCAGAAGTCAGAATCTAACTCGCTCCTGTCATTCTAAGCGAAGTTAATTATCTTATTATAAGGCAAATTAAATTCTCAACTTCGTTCAGAACCAAGCTTTGCGAATTCGGCGAAGCCAATGACAACCCGGAGGACTTTTGAGACAGCCTCTTTTTGTTTGTAATATACCTGTTTAATTTTATGCTGGCGCTGGCGCTGTAACTGTTGCGCAGTTACGGCTTTTAAGTCCACCCATATTGTTTGCAGAATTATTCGCGTCTATCGATGAACCCCCAGGAGTCCCTGCATACATACATCCGCAACAACAATCACCAACTTCGCCTCCTCCGTTGATGCGTCTCATTTCATGTTTATTTAAAACATTTAATTTTAATTTTTTATACATTTTTATGATTTTTTTAATTTTGCCTGTTTTTATATTTTCAGGCATTTGTTAAACAAATTTTTATTGAGCGAGTATTCGCATTAAAACAAGTATTAAACTCCGCTGTCGGCGGGTGGAAGTTTGCAAACATTAGTTTGTTAATGTTTAGCTTTTCTTAATTGCTCCGCATCTTATACTGAGGAATCCGCCCGTATCTTATACGGGGAGATTTTTTTGGCGGGAATGAAATTACGCTTTTCGCCTTGAGAATAGTTTTGCATAGTATGTCATTTTATAAAATAACTAAATAACAAAAACTTACATTTACTAGACTATTATCATTTAGTTTCAAAGCTAAATAATGTTTTTGATACAAACAAATAAAAAACGCTTTTTTTTACAAAAAAAATCAAAATAATATTTTGTCCCATACCCAGGCGCGTAAGGCGGTAATCCATAGGGTTATACCCTCAATGGTTCGGAGTTATGAACATCACAGATAATACCCGATAGTTTATAATTCGCTTCAGCAATTATCGATAAGCTGACATCTGCAATCTTTGCACAAATAATTCTGCTTTCTTGAGTATTTCTTACCATTTTCCTTTATCTTTGTCCATTGGTAATGGGAGCAATACAATTCTATTTTATTTTCATTCAGTAAAAATATATTTATTCTTTCATTGTCAATTTTTTACACTAGCATACTTTTAAAATCAACACCAAATTTTTTATATCGCTTTGTTCGAAAATTGATGGAAATTGTAAAAAAGGCGTAAAATGTACATTAATTACACGGATGAAGCTAACTGAGGACAAGATATTATTAATAACTCCGGGATATTTACAGAGCCGAGAATGATTTGGTTAAGTAATGCGAGGGCTTTTTGTTGTATGACGATAAAATATTTTGTTGAATTAAAAAGAAAATGGCGCGGAGGATGGTTATCCGATGTGCGGGAAAAATTTGAGAAAACCATAATGGCTTTTAAAATAAATGATGCCGGTAGCGTATTTAAAATTACTAAGCCTATTATATTCAACAAAATCCAGCATAGAACACCCAAGAATTTAATAATTAAAAAGTGAAAGCTGAAAGATGCCGTAGGTGTGGAATTTGAATTACAATCGGAATTAATTATTTAAAATAATATGAATTATGCTAAATTATACTACTCTTGAGTTTTTAAAAGATTTAAAAGAAAATAATAACCGCGAATGGTTTGCGGTAAATAAACAGCGTTACGAGAAAGGGCGTGCCGATGTCGAGGCTCTGGTATCAGGGCTGTTTGAGGCTATAAACGAATTTGACTCGGAGATAGGCTACCCCGACCCCAAAAAGTGTTTGTTCCGGATTTACCGCGATACTCGTTTTTCGAAAGATAAAGAGCCTTATAAAGTTAACATGGGAGCGGTATTGTGTGCCGAAGAATACAAAAAGTCGTGGACACATGCCGATTATTATGTGCATGTTGAGCCCGGGAAGTGTTTTTTGTCGTGTGGTTTATACATGCCAGCGCCCAATGTGTTAAAAGCTGTACGTACTGCAATATATGAAGATTATGATACCCTTTATTGCATAATGCATAATCCCAGTTTTGTAAAAATATTCGGCGACTTTTGCCGTGAGGATGATACGTTGCAACGGGCGCCTACGGGTTTTGACAGAGATCATCCCTCGGCTGAATACCTTAAATTAAAGCACTTTTATGTTTTTTCGTATATTACCGACAAGGAGATATGCAGTAACAGCTTTATTAAACAAGCTGTTAAGATATTAAAAGCTGCAAAACCCTTAAAGGATTGGTTGAACGCCACTGTTGAAGATATCGATTAGGATTTAAATGAAAAAGTATCAATTATAACATACGACTTTATTGAAATTATTATAGATAAATCATTAAATATTAATAAAATAGTGAACAAAGCTTATTGTTAACTACAGTTAAATTCGACTTTTGCCGCTATGTTATTGCTTTAGTTTATTGTTAAACAATAAATAAGAAATACAATGGCCGTATTGTTCATATTTTGTTGATATTCTTTATTTTGTTATACTTTCCTTTCTTGTAGGTATTTGTCGGGTTTTGTTAATTACCGTTTGATAAGTTGCCGGAACTAAATCCTGCTCATTATTGTTATTAGTTATAACTTGCCTTTCTGTTTCAATCTTTCTTTTGAACAAATAAAATACTGATAATTATCTAATTATTAAAAATATTTGCTGTATAATGAGCCTTATGGAAAATAGTATGCTGATGGAACCTAAACTAGAAAATGATGAAAAAATAATATCGAAAGCTTATCGTTACAACGATGCGCTGGAAGCCAGTAAAAACTACTTTAAAGGAGACGAATTAGCTGCAACAGTGTGGATAAGCAAATATGCTCTGAAAGACTCTTTCGGACATATTTACGAACTTTCGCCCGATGATATGCACCACCGGATTGCACGCGAATTGGAACGTATTGAAAAGAAATACCCCAATCCGATGATGGAAGTGGAAGTTTACGAACTGCTGAAGGATTTTAAGTATATAGTACCCCAGGGAGGGCCGATGACAGGAATAGGGAATGAATATCAAATAGCCTCATTATCAAACTGTTTTGTTATTGGCCAACGTAATCCTGCCGATTCATACGGCGGAATTATGCGTATTGATGAAGAACAGGTACAATTGATGAAGCGTCGTGGGGGTGTAGGGCATGATTTGTCGTATATACGGCCGGGCGGTAGCCCCGTTTTAAATAGTGCGTTGACATCAACCGGAGTTGTTCCGTTTATGGAGCGTTATTCGAACTCGACCCGTGAAGTGGCCCAGGACGGACGGCGTGGAGCACTAATGCTTTCTATATCAGTTAAACATCCCGATGCCGAACATTTTATCGACGCTAAAATGGAGTCGGGTAAAGTTACCGGAGCCAATGTATCGGTAAAAATTGACGATGAATTTATGCGCTGCGTCCTTTCGGGCAAAAAATATACGCAACAATATCCTATTGATTCGGTGGAGCCTAAATATAAGGTTGAAATTGATGCACAGTCCCTTTGGAAAAAAATTATACACAATGCATGGAAATCGGCTGAGCCAGGCACGTTATTCTGGGATACTATTATCCGTGAGTCGGTTGCCGATTGTTATGCCGATTTGGGTTACCGTACGGTATCGACCAACCCTTGTGGCGAGATACCCCTTTGTCCTGATGATAGTTGCCGCCTTGTGGCAATAAACCTGTATAGCTATGTAGATAAGCCTTTTACAAGCGAGGCCAGGTTTGATATAACTAAATTTAAAAAGCATGTAGCCGGAGCAATGCGTATTATGGACGATATTATTGATTTGGAGCTGGAAAAAATTGATGCTATTATTGCCAAAATTGATGCCGATCCTGAAGACGAAGATGTAAAACGTACCGAACGTAATCTTTGGCGACGGATAAAAGCTAAGGCTACGGAAGGGCGCCGTACCGGTTTGGGTATTACGGCTGAAGGCGATATGCTAGCGGCTTTGAATTTACGCTATGGGTCGAACAATGCAATTGATTTTTCAGTTGAAATACAAAAAATATTGGCTATCGAAGCTTACCGCGCTTCAATGGAAATGGCGAAGGAACGCGGAGCATTTCTGATATACGATGCTAAACGCGAGGAAAATAACCCGTTTATTAACCGTATACGTAAAGAAGATCCTGAATTGTACGACAATATGGCGCGTTATGGTCGCCGTAACATATCGTTGTTAACCATTGCGCCTACCGGTACTACCAGTATGATGACGCAAACAACATCGGGTATCGAGCCGGTATTTTCGCCTTTTTATAAGCGTCGCCGCAAGGTAAATCCCAGTGATAAGAGTGTGAAAATAAGTTTTGTGGATGAAGTCGGCGACTCGTGGGAGGAGTATTATGTTTTCCACCACAAATTTTTAACTTGGGCAGAAACTAACAGATACGATATTGAAACGGTTAAAAAGTACAATGAGCGACAGCTTAACGAGCTTATAGCCAAATCGCCTTATTACAAAGCTACATCGAATGATGTGGATTGGGTAAACAAAGTAAAAATGCAAGGGCGTATACAAAAATGGGTCGACCATTCGATAAGCGTAACCGTTAATTTACCCGCCAATATTACCGAAGATTTGGTGGCCGAAGTATATAAAACAGCCTGGGAAAGTGGCTGCAAGGGGATTACCGTTTACCGCGAGGGTTCGCGTGCCGGTGTATTGGTATCGGGCAAAGAAAAGAAAGATAAGGACGGTAAAGATTCGTTCTTTCCTAAAAAACGGCCTGAATCCCTTGATGCCGAAGTTATTCGCTTTAAAAATGGGAACGAACAGTGGATTGCTCTTATCGGACTTTATAAAGGACGTCCATACGAAATTTTTACTGGTTTAATTGATGAGGATGTCCGTACCATTCCTAAATCAATTACATTTGGTAAAATTGTTAAGGTTAAAGACGAAAACGGTTCGCGTTACGATTTTCAATTTGTTGATAAGTTCGGGTATACCAATACGGTAGGCGGTATATCACATATGTTTAATAAGGAGTATTGGAATTATGCCAAACTTATTTCGGGCGTATTGCGTAACGGAATGCCTATTTTGGATATTCTGAACTTGGTATCGGGGCTTGAACTTGACAGTGAAACCATTAATACATGGAAGAATGGCGTTGAAAGAGCCTTGAAACGTTATGTCCCTGATGGAACCGAAGTTGAAGGCAATGTTAAATGCCCGCAGTGTGGAGCAAATTCGCTAGTATATCAAGAGGGGTGCTTAACTTGTAAAAGCTGTGGCAATTCGAAATGCGGATAGTTCAATAAATGAATTTGGTAATTTTGGATATATTTTTTATTTTTATAAGAATATAAGAAAATACAATATAAATTGTTCTGATTGCCAGTCAGAAAAAATGTAAAAAAAGGTTATTAAAATGGTTTCAGCGTTATAAAAGCAAAGGCTGCGGCTGTAATTATACACGAGAATATTCTTATTCTCGAGAATAAGAGAATAAACGCCGTATTGTCTAGTTTATGGTATTTTGAAAGTTCCGAATTTCAATCTATTGCACGCTTATTAGGAGTAAGCCAAGAAAGTGTTATGAATTTAGATAAAGAAATATGGCAATCAATTAGAAAGAATACGCCATCCAGATCCTTGAAAGATGATGGAGTTGGACGAAAAGCGTTCATATATCGGCAATAAAAAAACTACCGATCTTAGCTATCTTCAGAAGAAGAACAAAGCGTTATTCTATGAGTCAGAAAATAAAGCAATTATCGTTTAAATTATTAATGACTAAATAAAATTAAGTTGATCATTATTCAAATTTACTGATTCCCAATAAATATAAATAATAGGATCAAGGCTTGTTAATAGTAAAGAGCGATACGTGTAGAGCGTATTGCGATATGCGAAACGTAAATTTTTAATGAGAAGATTAAAGAATGTGAGAATTATTTTCAAATTTAAAAATCGCACATCGCATACCCAATTAAAAAAGTTGTGATACATGATACCATGTTTCATTGTAATTTATCTATTATAATTACCTAAAACAATCGTTATGAGAACTCTTTTCTTTTACATCATGTTGGGTGCAATAAGCCTGTTGGTTTCGTGCAGTAATAAGCTGGAAGTTTCTGTGGACAATATGAAACGGATTTGTGGAACTTTGGGTTCTGATGCATTTATGGGAAGAAAGCCCTTTACCGAAGGAGAGAGGCTCACTATAAAGTACTTGCAAAAGGAACTGGAAAAAATAGGCTATGCCCCAGGTTTTGGCGATTCGTATTTTCAGGAGGTTCCGGTGTTGGAAAGTACATCCAAAGTACTTGGCAATTGCTACGTTAGTATTGGGAAGGAACGTGTATTGCTGAATGCTCCTGACGAGATAGCTGTTCATGCTCCATATCCTTCTGAAAAAATAAGTATTAAAGATTCGGAATTAATTTTTTGCGGATTCGGTATTGAAGCGCCCGAGTACGGCTGGAATGATTTTGACGGCATTGATGTAAAAGGCAAAACAATTGTTGTTCTTATAAACGACCCAGGGCTCTATACAGGAGATAAGATGTTGTTTAAAGGGAAAGAGATGACCTATTACGGTAGATGGACCTATAAGTTTGATAAGGCAGCGGAGTTGGGAGCCGAAGGTGTGATTATAATACATGAAGAACTTGGAGCCGGATATGATTATAACGTGCCTAGAAACAATGCTATAAGCTCCCATCTTTATATTGATGATGATTCGGTTTGGGATAAATGCAAGCTTGCCGGATGGATATCTGCCAAGGCTGCGGATAAAATCTTTTCAAAAATCGGATATAATGTCGAACAGTTAAGAAAATTATCGGTCGGCAGGGAGTTTAAACCATTTAACATGAATGCTACTATAGCTGTAAGCATTGAGAATACACTGGTACGGAACGTTTCGCATAATGTTGCCGGAATATTGAAGGGAAGCATAAAACCGGGTGAGGCCATTGTAGTATCGGCGCATTGGGACCATTTTGGACTAGGTGAAGCCAGCAGGGGAGACTCTATTTTTAATGGAGCGGTTGATAACGGTACGGTTATGGCTTGGGCATTCGAAATAGGACGGTTGATAGCAGAAAGTAAAACAAAGCCCGAGAGATCGGTTATTCTTTTCTTTCCAACAGCCGAAGAGCAGGGACTCATAGGGAGTGCGTACTATACGCTGCATCCTATTGTACCGATGAGCCAAACAGTGGCTTGTTTCAATAACGATATTATGGTTCCCAGGGGCGAGATGAACGATTTAACCATTATCGGCTATGGCTATTCTGGGCTGGATTCATTATTTCGTATTTATGCGGAAAGGCAGGGAAGATATGTTCTCCCTGATCCGAATCCCGAATCGGGGCTTTTTTTCAGAAGCGACCACTACTCATTTTACAAGGCTGGAGTAACATCTTCATGGGCTTTAGGTTGTTATGATAGTAAAACACATGGTAAAGAATGGGCAGAAAAGACATATAACAACTTTGTACGGAATATATACCATACACCTCATGATAACTATAATCCTGATTGGGACTGGTCGGGAGTTGTTCAAGACGTTGAACTGACATACGAACTGGTTAAATACTTATCATGGTCGGATAGTCCATTTCCCAAATTATATGGTTTGCAATAAATATTATACACACTGCCTAGGCTGTCGCAAAAGTCAGAATCTAACTCGTTCTTGCCATCCTGAGCAAATTGAAAGGGTTTAAACCGTGCCATTTAGTAAATAAAAAATCAATCCCAGCCGATTCATATTGAATTAGTTGATATTGGTTATATCTTTGTTTACCCCCCGAAAATACGGTTTGGAGTCCAAAATCGGGGTAAGTTAAGCGAAAAGATATGCGCAGGGAATACAAAATTTCTGAATTACATCCTACGCCGGGTTTTACCAAGTTCGGTATTTTTCAGGATTATCGTCAAAGTTTTCTCCAGAGTGGTTTTGGTAAAATTCACGGTTTATTTCCTTTTTGCGAGTTTGCCCAGTCTTTTGGCCTGAAAGAACATTCCTTGAGCCGTACTTCCTGCTTTTCACCCGAAGACAAGATCGCTTTGATGCCGCTCAAGTCTTGGAGTCTGTCTAAAATTTTAACAAATAAAATACTGACAATCAATTGATTATTTGGCAATTATTTTGTATTTTTATGTTGTTCAATACATTAAAGATTCGTGACACATTATCCAAGTAATCTCACCGAAAGCCAGTATCGTACAATTTTAGGCATAATCGGTGAACGACGCAAGCGCAAACATTCATTGAAAGATATTTTTGATG
>JAISFN010000131.1 GCA_031263585.1 Prevotellaceae bacterium
AACGGGCTACGATGCATTGCTGGCAGCCATTGAAAGCTGGAAACAGCAATACCTGCTAAGGTCGGGATCTCCGGGTATTGTAACCTTCGGGAAATTCTGGAGCCGGAACCAACAGATCAATGCAGGGGATAGGGTATTTGGCATAGTTTCTGAAAATCGGGGAGACATTATTGGAAAACTTCAACTGGCAAGCGAAGGGGCTGGAAAAGTAAAAACGGGCCAGCGGGTACATATTAAGGTTGACGGCTACCCCTATATGGAGTATGGAATGCTGGAGGCCAAAGTACAGTCGATATCGTTAGTTCCTGATGAAAAGCTATATAGCGTACAATTGTCCTTACCTAAGGGAATGACTACTTTTTACGGTAAAACTATTGACTTTACAGGAGAATTGTCCGGAACAGCAGAAATTGCCACTGATGAAATGAGCCTTTTCCAACGATTGATGAGTCCGTTAAAATACTTTTTTAAAAAGAACACATGAGTTTTGATATCCGGGAAAATCAGTAAAACCCGTATGCAAAATTCAACAAAATTTAAGAGGATTGATTGGTTTATAAAAAACAAACTATATGTTCACTAATTCAATATGGATACTATTAATGCTGTATGCCAATGCTTAAACAATTAATAACATGATTAACCATAAGCTATTAAGCATATATGTCGACACGGCGCATAAACGGGGAAAAATATTCGGATTATGCCTTACAAGCAGAGGGCCGGGGGTTCGAATCCTCAACGCCCACCAAGACATGAAATTATTGGAGGTCAACAAAAGACAGAAATTTCAATTAAAAGATAAAAATCGTGTTAATCAATAGATTAGTATGATTTTTCTTTTTACATAGTAGATACGACAGGACGAGCCCCGATTGAAAGTCGCTCTTCCATATTTTTTACATGCGGAAAAAGGAAGGGCCTGGACTACGCAGGCGGGGAGCCCGCTTTTGAAGCCGCCGGTTAAAACAAAAGGACGCTTGAGTTTCCTTCTACCCGCTCTTTCTTTTTATTTTAAAGCAAATAAAAATTACGAATAAGTCAATAATCAATAAGAACTTTCGCTGTCTATAAGATTTTTTAACTATAAAATTTAAACAGGCTCTTAAAACGGCACAAATAATTTTAGCATACTAGGCAATGAGTGATGAAATGCAAACACAGGATTTTATTTTACGCTGGCAGGATAAAAAAAGCTTTGCTTTACCGGTAGTTAAAGGCGAAAGTTTGGCGCTGCGCGAATTTACTGGGGTAAATGAATTGGAACGCAGTACTAATTTTAATTTGCTTGAACCAAATTCGGGTAAACTTGTTAACTCTAATGATATTGACCTGATAATTGTTCCGGGTGCGGCTTTCGACATTCGCGATAACCGGCTCGGGAGAGGGAAGCATATTATGATAAACTATTATCCGGTTCGGGCGTTTATAAATTAGCTGTTTGTTTTAACATACAAATAGTAGACATTGTATCTAGTTAAGATACAGATATACAAATGGGTAAAGCAATATAGATCTAATGCTGAAACATAGCAAGTAAATTTTATTTGCTGAAATGTATAAATTTGCACAACATTTGCGTAGAGAATTACACAATGTTCAAATACAATTATATGATTAAACAATTTTAAAATAAAAGGAAAAAATGAGAAAATCGAATTTATTTATTGTTGTGTTACTAAGTGTATCACTTATCTTTTCGGGCTGCGAAACAATTAAAAATACAAACAATACAACAAAAGGCGCCGTTATTGGTACAGCCGGCGGCGCCGCTGTGGGCGCCGGCGTAGGTAAACTTGCCGGAAGTACTGCCTTAGGCGCAATTATTGGCGCTGCTGTGGGTGGTGTAGCTGGCGGCCTTATCGGTAAAAAAATGGATAAGCAGGCCGCTGAACTGAAAAAAATTGAGGGCGCACAGGTAGAAAGGGTTGAAGAAGGAATTAAAGTTACATTTGAATCGGGTCTTTTATTTGCAACCAATAAGAGCGATTTGAATGCGACATCAAAAAATTCCTTAACTCAATTTGCCCAATCATTAAAAACAAATCCGGATACCGAAGTTTTGATTGTAGGACATACCGATGCTACAGGATCTAACGAAATTAACCAACCATTGTCCGAAAGACGCGCACAGGCGGTTGCCGACTTTTTAAAGCAACAAGGAATTTCAACTTTACGTTTAAATACAATGGGTTACGGCTCAAGCCACCCTATTGCCGACAACAGTACGGCTGCCGGACGCACACAAAACCGCCGAGTTGAAGTAGCCATTTATGCAAGCGAGGATATGGTGAAAAAAGCTGAAAGCGGTAGTTTATATTAATATTTGCCTTGAGAGAGATGTATAAAAATAAGGCTGTCCAAAAAGCGCTGCACATTGTCATTGGTTTCGCCGAACTCGCGAAGCTCGGTTCCGAACAAAATGAAGAATCTAACTTAAGGGATAATAAGATCCTTAGCTTTGCTTAGAATGACAAAAATGAGATAAAGCACGGCTTTTTGGACAGCCTTATTTTTGGTTAATTGAGTTGTTTATTAAATGTTTCAGACTTTCAAAAATATTGATTTTTTATATAGATAATAGCAGAATAACCATTCGAAGCCAAGTACGGCAAGGGCTGTAACTACAGCTTGTATATGTTCCGAAAACCCTAATAACCCGGTAAATCCTCCGGTAAAAATACCGACAAAGCTATTAAACCATTGATCCCCTAAAGTTTGGGTGAGCAAATAAATTAATATCGAATTCATGCCGACAATGGCAAAGGGCATTACTATTTTAACCTGGCGTTTCATATCGATTAGCCAAAAGCTGAATGCTAATACCAGTAAGGCGCATCCGCCCGAGACAAATACAAACGATACGGTCGATATTCTTTTAATAATGGGGGATATGCCCGCAAAGTCGAGCCCATAACCGGCAATTAGGAAGACTACGCCCCATAAACACATTTGCTTTAACTTGTTGATATTGCTTCGGGTAGCGTTGAGCAGTAATTTGCCGGTAATTACGCCCCATATGGTATGAGCGGCCGTAGGGATACAATTAATGGCAACCCATCCGCCTCCGGGATTCATTTTTCCCATTAAAACCAAGTCCATCCACGACCCGAAGCTTTCATCTTTTACAAATGCGTGGTTAAAACCTTCGACAGGGAAAAAACGGTACAAACAATCGGTTAGCAACAGTAGCACAAGCGATAGCAGAAACTGCCATTTAATTTTTAATTTCATAACCGCATAAGCAATAAGTATGGTTGCCGAGAGTTGTGCCAGTACATTCCAAAGTTCCCATACCAGTTTCCCGCTGTATGCACACTGGATACCCGTACCCATTATAAACAACACCAGGCAACGGGTAAGGATATGCTTCCAGTTTTTTTGGTATGTCATGCCCTTTGCTTCGCGCCGCGCCAATGAAAAAGGCATGGCAACACCTACTATGAACATGAAGAAAGGTTGTATCAAATCCCAAAACCGGAAACCGTGCCACGGGTGATGGTGCATTTGTGTCCAGTCCATTATACTGTACAGTCCGGTTGTTTCGGCAACTAATAAAAACATTGTCAACCCGCGAAAAAAATCAAGCGACAATACCCGTCCTTGTACTTTTTCTACACTCATAGTTATTATTTTAGCTTTTGCTCAAATAGCTTGTTATAACCGGTTTCAGCTTCCCAAACATTTTTGTTGGCTAACCTGACAGCATACTCGCTACGGGTATTTAACGATTCCTTGGGGTCGGATAACCACAGTAACACCTCATAATCGCCCGATGCAAGGTTAGCCGGTAAAGTTATGCTTTCCTTCACCTCGGTTTTTTCGCCGCCGAACCAAAAACGCGGATCTGCTTTTAAAACTTGCTTAAAGGCGATATTTTTACCCGTTTTCGAGCGGAAGATAATCTCGACTTTGCGCGAGTTATACGGGGCTGCAAAACCTACATTTTCCACCGTAAAATTCACTTCAAATTTTTCTCCTGCCGATGTTTCTTCGGGATGTTCGGCTTTTTCCAGAACAAAGCGGTATCCCAAACGGCGTTGGATTTCGTCAAAACAACCTTTTTGACGCCAATCGTTAATAATTCCTGTATGATAATCTTTGTTAAGGTACGACCAGTGATATTTGCTCATTGTTTCGATTGCCCTCACGCATTCGGAGTATGTTGTGGGGGTAGTGCATGTTTCTCCGCCCATAGCTACATATTTACTGTCGGCGGCCGTATAGTTTCTATCCGTATTTCCGGTAAAAGTTCCCATATCGCCGCCATCGGCCAAAAAGCAATCGTTGTGGTATGCCAGCCGGGCTTTGCCGGTTTGGTTATAAGCATCGGACTCGGTGAGTACATCGTTGAAATCAGTGTTCAGTAATTTAACTTTATAGGTTGGCGTACGCAGGCAAATCATACGCTCTTTAGGCAATGCCTGCAACAGTGCATTAACAATAGTCCTGCGTTTGGGATAATCCGCATTGCCCAAATTTCCGTAATGGTTTGAATAGTACCATTCGCCCCACACTCCGATAAAGCCGGCTTCAAGAACAGCAATTACATCTGCATTTTTTTCAAAAAGCGGTTTTAATTGATTGATATGTGTAAGCACGATGTTTTCGGGAGCGTCATAGTGCGTTGCATTCTGGCTTTTTGAATAAGCAAAACGTAACACCGATTTCATACCGGCCTCACGTAAGGCGTCGAAATTTTTTTGTATTAACGCCAATAATTCGGAACTTAATTCTTTATTAACAAAGTCTTCCATATAGTATACGGTTAATGCCAACGATAATCCCAACGTGTTGCGTAAGCTTGTTAGTTCGCTTACGGAAAGAGGGATTCCCAACGTGTTAGTCCACTCCTTATGCGTATACCATCCCCGTTCGGGGTTCGGAAAAATTGTTTCATCAAGCTCGTAGTTAACAATTAAATTCTCGTTTATGGGAGGCGGAATCGGCGTATCATTACTCGAACAGGCACAAATAATTAAGGCTGTAAATAAACTCAAATAAAGTATCTTTTTCATACTCAAAATAAATTTAGCTATAAAATCTTTTTATAATCAAGGGAGTCGGAAAAAATATTTTTTCCAACTCCCTTTGGCAATATAATTAATTAGGTTTATTCGGCAATACCGGTACTAAGGTTTAACGAAACTGTAGTTTCTCTGTCAGAAGGTAACATTCCTTTTGGTTCCCAATTACTTTCAAAATAAAACGCAAGGTTTATTTGGTTGTTTAAACCTGTAAACATAGCGCGCATAATGGAATATTCAAACTCGGCGTCGTCCCCTGTGATTTTTACATCAGACCATGAGAATGCGGTATCTCCATCGAAAATTGACGTCCAATTCGGCCAATCTCCCGATCCTGGAGCGCCGCCCGAAGGATATTGAAGTATATTGCCCGCTTTTTCGCCTATTCTTCCTTGCGATAAAAAGTCGGCGCCAATATTTGCAAACCACCATGGAGCAAGTCCCGTTGCCGCATCTTTATCATTATCCATGTATAATGATAGAACTCCTGTGCTTGCAAAAGCCTTATCCATTTTACCATAAACATAAATAAAATTTTCGTCGCAAGTAATTCTAACTTCTTTCAACCCTTTATATTCTGCATCTTCCGATACTACAAATGCCGTAAAATCGGCCCAATCGTTAAAATTGCCATCAATTTCGATGCTTCCGTCTCCTCCGGGGGTGGGAGGTTCGGGCAATCCGTCAACAGCGCCTGTTTTAAGGTTTAATTTTATGGGAGCGCTTCCATTTTCAGGAATCACTCCTTTTGCTCCTGTCCAATCTGCATCTTCAAGATAAAAAGTAAGTCCTAGTTCTTCCGAGCCCAAATCTGCTATCATATCTCTTGTTAATGCGAACTCAAATTCGGAACTATTTCCTGTTGAGACTACCGTAGACCAATTATATAAACCATCTGCTCCCCATTCAACTGTTTCATCCCAGCTCCAATCTTCAACGCCAGGTTCGCCTGTATATTTAAATAAACATCCCTCTCCATCTTCTATTGAGGCCTGAGTCAGCCCATCAAAACCGCCGGTTGAGAAAGTCGGAGCAAAACCTGTTGATCTATTCATATCATAATCCATATACACCGAGAAGAATCCCGTTACATATGTTTTATCAATTTTTGCATAAACATAAATAAATGCTTCATCACAGGTCAATTTAATTTCTTCAATACCTTTAAGAGAGGCGGATTCACTTACTTTTACGGCAGTATATTTTGCCCAATCGTTAAAATCGCCGTCAATCGTAATTGCTCCTGCGGGTTTTGTATCGCTTAGTTTCAGTGTTTTTTTAACCTTGTCGGTTCCATTTTTCCCACTTACGGTAAGTGTTACGTCATATTCACCTACCCCGGCATAGGTATGTACCGGTTCAACTTCGGTTGATGTTTCGCCATCGCCAAATTCCCAGTTAAAACTGGTTGCATCGTATGATAAATTAGTAAAAGTAACCTCGTAGGTTTTGTCTTTAACTTTCCAGCTAAAATCGGCCAAAGCTTCCATTTCTTCGTCATTACATGCGCTAAACCCTAATATAAGGGCGCTAATGATAATTGCTATTTTAAAAAAGTTTATGGTTTTCATATTTCTATAATTTTTGATTATTCATTTTGGGGTATTCCGCTTGTCGAAGTTTCAATTTCGGGTATGTAATATATTACTCTAGGGTGGTTCGGCTGCATTATTACGCCGGGGTGCACGCCGGGGAATCTTCTGTCTAAGGGCATGTTATTACGGTAAACATCAAAGGCGCGGTGTCCTTCGAAAGCCAGCTCCAAGCGGCGTTCATCCATAACAATTTCTAAAACAGAATCGTATCCGCGCATATTGTCAGTCGCAAATAATTCTTTTCCGCTTAAGCCTGCGCGTTTACGTATGGTATTAACATCGTCGAGCGCTTTTTGCAAGCTTGCCGCATCTCCTTTTTTGGCATAAGCCTCGGCACGGTTAAGCACAACTTCGGCCAAACGTAATATAACCGGAGAGTTTAACATCGGGTCGCCATCCTGGTACGAGAATTTATTAACATAATATTTCGAGAATCCGTAACGGTCTTCCATTTTAGATGTTAAAAGCGCTTTTTGCTTTGCGCCGTTAAGCATTATGTAGTAAAAGCCCTTATCATCGGTTTCAACACTTTTAACGCCATTATCGTAGTATTCGTATTTTGCGGTTGTAACATTGTAGGTAACGTCGATACTTGCTTCATCGTAAGTGTCGGTCATGGCATTGTATACCTCATAATAAATCGCCTTTCCGCGTGTATTCGGATTCTTATCAAGATATTGAGGCATAATAAACTGGTGGCGAACGTCGTGTGGTAATATACCCAGTAATTCCAGGTAAGGGAATGAAGCATATACCTCGCCCCAGCCTGTTCCGTCATTCAAATACATTGATCCTATTGACGATTGTCCTCTGCTATCGATAGTTGTATGGCCTATAGCAAATAAAGTTTCTGACGATTCCAATGTTCTGGAAAAATAGCTCGGAAAATTTGCCGTTGGCTCCAAATTACCAATGCCCCTAAGTTTTAACGCTTCATCGGCGGCGGCAATTGCCTTGTCGTTAGCGCCCATATACAGGTGAACACGGCTTAGTAAACCATAAGCGGCCGCACGCGAAGCATAACCGTTGCCCCTTTCTTTAGTCATCAAGCGGGCGGCGTTTTCAAGGTCGGATACCATGGCATCATATACTTCCCCTACAGTTGATCTTGCGGTTTCGGTAATTTTACTTGATAAGCGTAAAACAATACCTTTGTTTTCACGTCCTTGTGCATACGGACGGGAAAAGAAACGCGACAAATCGAAATTTACCATAGCACGAAGGAAATAATTTTCTCCTTTCAACTGATCCTGATCTATTGAAGCGCCGTCGGGCACAGCATCGATAACTACATTAACGCCATACAGCATTTTGTATGCGATAAACCATAAATATGCAACATTGCTTAATGTAGGGTTATGTTTGTAACAGCTTGCCTCGTATAAGGGATCGCTCGTTCTGCCGCTCAAAGTTGTATTATCGCCGGGAAATTCGGACATCTGCATAAAATGCCGAATATAGGAATTTGCCGAATATACCGACCCTTGAAATTCGAGAACGTCTTTCAGCATGGAATAATTACCGGATGTAGCATATTCGGCGCCTTCCGCCGATCCTTCGATTTGTCCCTGTGTTAATCCGTCGACAGGATAAACGTCCATGTCGCATGATGTTACCAATGCTATACTACAAGCTAAAATCAATAATTTGTATATATGTTTAATCATAGCTATATGTTTTAAAAGTAAATATCAACTCCAAAAATAAACTGGCGGCTTATAGGATATGAATATGAATATAAGCCTGCTAATTGCCAGTCTCCTGATTTTAAACTCACTTCAGGGTCCATGCCCGAGAATTTAGTAAATGTAAATAAATTATCTCCCGAGGCGAATATTTTGCAACGTGATAATTTTAATTTATTTATCCATTTAGTGGGTAAATCATAGGACAATGTAATATTTTTTACACGGAAAAAGCTGCCGTTTTCTAGGTAACGTGATGAGGTTTTATTCGATTGATTATTACCATTCATTACCATTTGCGGATGGGAGGCAATATCTCCCGGTTTTTCCCAGCGGCTCCAGTTATCACGCAGTTTAATCATATTATACCCCAAATAAGCTCCATCAGCATCAAATACTTCCCGGTCGTAATTATACACTTTATTTCCCAAAACAAAATTACAATTAATGCTTAATGAAATACCTTTGTATGAAAGCGTATTGGTAATACCGCCTGTAAATACAGCAGTTGCCTTGCCTACATCTTGAGGCGCCGCTTCATCGTAATTAAATGTAGCTTCGCGGTTTGTAATGTTACCGTTATCATCGCGAGTTATTTTTTCCCAAACAGGTCTTCCCGTATCGGGGTCAACGCCTAACCATTTAGGCAAATACCATGTATATATGTCGCGGCCTTGGAGTATTTCGTGTTGTACAGGCGTTGAGCCGTAAGGCTGGTAAATAGGTTTACCTTCGGGCAAATCCAGCACTTTGTTTTTATTGAATGCTATATTGAAATTTGTCGACCACTTAAATTCGCCAACTAAGTTATTCGACTCGATTTGTATCTCGATCCCTTGATTACGTACGCTACCCGCGTTGAGTAAACGCTTATCGAATCCGGTTGTAGGGGATTGAGGAACCCATAATAATAAATCTTTGTTTTCAATATTATATAAATCCAGATTCAAATTGATTCTGTTGTTTAAAACATTGAAGTCGATTCCCAAATTTGTCATATGCGCTGTTTCCCAACCTAATTCAAGATTTGCCAAATTTTCAGGAGTCGCTCCAACTATGTTTAAATAATTTGAGGTAAATGCATAGTTTGATACATACCCGAATGCCCCGATATTTGAATTACCTGTTACACCATAACTAGCACGTAATTTCAGATAGCTTATCCAGGGAACATTGTCTTTGATAAAATTCTCATTACTGATTAACCATGAGGCTGATGCTGCTGGAAAGTAACCCCAACGTTTATCGGGGCCAAAAACCGAAGAGCCGTCCGTACGGAATGATACTGTTGCAAAAAATTTATTTCTATAACCATACTGTCCCTGAGCTAAAAACGATAAGCCTTTACCCGGAATTCTATTACTGCGGACAGTATGGGGTATTGTAGCGCTTAGTGATTCAAGTCCGATGGGAATATCGGTTCCGGCTGCCGTAGCATATTCCGATTTCCATTGACTTCCTTCCATGCCGGCAAATCCGCTTATTGAATGGTCTCTGAAAACCTTTGACGCTTTAAGCAGGTTAGTTGTTGCAATTGAGTTAAAATCACTATCTGTGATTGACATGTATCCATTTTGCCAATCGGGATGATATGTGCGAGGGTCAACATACTCAGTATATTTATCAAAACTGAAACCGGCACGGTTTGATGATTCGAATGTTAACCAGTCGGTAATAGTCCATATTAACTGGGCATCGGCTACTACGCTATTTCCTACCGAACGGTTGTAGTTATACTGTTCGCTGTGAAGGAAATTACGCTTATCCTGCGAATACCATTTCGACCCATCGGGACGTTTATCACTGTCGATTTTTACATAATTGCCATAAACATCGTAAGGATAATCCCATGGTAAGTTTTTGTAAGCATCCTGTAATGTCATGTAAGGGTATGAGTTTGTTTTTGCATTACTTACGGCGATACGGGTATTAAGTTTGACTTTATCATGCAATTGGAAGCTAAAATTCCCACGGGTTTTCAACTGCCTGAAGTCCGTATTTATCAATGTTCCGTCTTCGTCATAATAATCGGCGCTTATAAAATAAGACATTTTTTCGGTTTTGCCGGAAACCGAGGCATAATAATTTTGAATAAACCCCTGGTCGAAAGCGGCATTCAGCCAGTCGAAATTACGGCGCGCCAAAATGTTAGGACGCTGTAATTCAAATAACGATTGGCTCATCATCGATCGGTGAGCTTTATACAGTTCACGGCCATTCATCATTTCAAGATTACCATGGGTTACATTTTTGAATCCCATAGTTGCTTTGAAATTTACTTGCGTTTTTTGTTGTTGCTGCGATGCATGTTTTGTTGTTACAACAATAACGCCGCCTGCTGCCGATGAACCATACATTGCTGTAGCTCCGGCATCTTTTAAAACCGTTAGGGTCTCGATATCGTTAGGGTTAAAGTCTCCGCCAATGATACCATCAACAACATACAAAGGATCAGCTTGTGCTGAAATTGAGCCGGTTCCCCGGATACGGATTTCAGCAGGAGAACCTGGCTGTCCGGTAGCGTTGGTAACAAATACCCCTGCAGCTTTACCTTGCAACATTTTACCAACATCCGATGTTGTAACATCAAGCAGGTCGGCAGCCTTTATTGTTGTAATACTGCTTGATAGCTCAGCCCTGGTTTTCGATGAATATCCTACGGCAATAACTTCGCTGAGCATATTGGTTTCCTCTTTCAGGCTAACATTTAAATCGGTTTTACCATTTAGTTCAATCTCCTGTGTCTCAAACCCAATACTGCTAAATACCAAAGTTGCGTTAGTATTTGCCACATTAATGCTGAATGTTCCGTTCTGTTGGGTATAGGTACCATTTGTTGTTCCTTTTTCATGTACAGTCACAAATTCAACAGGATTATTTTTGCTATCGACAACCTTACCGGTTACCCTGTTGTTGTCTTGCCAGCTGGCTACTGTTTGCGTCTTTGTATTTTCACTGTCTGCCTGCCCTGCCGGAACCAGTAAAACTTTATCATCATTGATAACTTCATAGTCAATACCGAATGATTTCAAATCTTCATCCAAAAAACTTTTTACGGTTTTATGTTCAGCAGAATAATCAACCCTCCGGTTTGATTGTATCCCTTCGGGGCTGAATAAAAATTCGATACCGGTTTGTTTGCTTATCGAATATAAAATATCCGATATTTGTTTGTTTTTTGCCATAATGGAATATTCCGAATTGAATGATTGCCCCGAGGTATCGTTTGCATACAAGGCAAGCGAAAGTAGGGCAAAAACGGCAAATAATACTGTGGATGGCAAAACCATCCTGATTTTTTTCAAAACTAACTCATATTGTCGCTTTTCCATAATTAATATTATTTAATTAGATTTATTTTTCAATAAGACATACCCCTCCCTCCATTGCTCTAATAAAAGCATGATTATCAAAAATTTATATTTTCAGAAAGATTGGTTGGTATAAAGTAGACTATACTCTATTTATTGAATGCATTTTTGTTGGTTTTTATCATATAGTAGCCGGTTTTTAATGTTAATATTTGTTTTTGTTGTTTAATTACATCCGCTTCCCCTGATTAATATTTTGGTGCCTTTAATTTCGTATGAATAATTTAATGATTTACAAATTATATCGAGCTTGCGGTACAAATTCATCTTCGATAAATCGCCCGAAAAATGACAATTAAGTATACTGCTGTTTTCCACTTCAATTTCGATATTATATGCAGCTCTTAATTCGGGGATGATTACAGACAACGGTATAGCGCTGAATACAAAAATATCTTCCTCAATAAGCGCTGTATTTTCCTTTTTTTCTATTGGATTATTATGGGGGACTTGTACAATTTTAGGGTCGACAACCAAACCTGTTTCAAAGTTACTGTCGTAAGCGGAATATACTACTTTTTGATTAGGGGTCAGGATAACTCCGGTCGAAGATTTACTATCCGATTTCATACTTTGCTTGGCTTCGGTATTTTCCACAACTTCAACCCGTCCGGTTATAACCTGCACTTCTATTTTGCTGTTTGCTTTATCTGCTTTTACAATAAAACTGGTACCCAATACATGGGTTACCAGGTTACCCGAATATACATAAAACGGCCGCGAAGAGTTTGAGATAACATCAAAAAATGCTTCGCCATTTAAGTAAACTTCACGTTTATCCTCTTTAAAAGGTATCGGGTACGTGAGGGTTGCTCCCGGAGATAAGCGTACAATAGTACCATCGGCAAGAGTAAGCAACTGTGGCCTGTCGATTATTTCAATACGGTTAACCTCGGTCCCTTTAAATACATCTCTGTCTGTAAGATAATCCGTTTCAGAACGGAATAAAAATAGGGCAAATAACGTCAATGCACATGCAACAGTCGTATAAAGAATTACATGATAGGATGTATGTCTTGGTTTTTTGAAATTTTGATTACTATCGGATTGGCTGGTTTGATTGTTTGATGATAAAAGATGTATAGAAGATATTATACGATGGTATTCATCATTGTATTCATTGTCGGGAAGTTGGAGGTTTAAAAAGGAAATCAGTTCATTTGCTTTTTTAATAATATCCTGTTTTTCAGGATGGTTGCATATCCAATTATCCCAAAAAACGACATCATGATTACTCACCTTAAAATAATACCTTAAGTATGATTCATTTGAGGCAAAATCTTCAGGTTCGTACAGTAAAAAGTCCATATTCATTTTCAATTATAATATTAAGAGGAATTAATATTCGATTTTTACCATGATTTTTTCAACTATTTTTTGAAATAAATGTATTTATCTGATAATCAATGGATAAAATTCGATTTAATTGTTAAAATTCAGCATTATAAAAACGTATAGAATAAACCGGATGTATTTTCGTAAAATTTTTAAAGCCTCGTATACTTGGTTGTATATTGTGCGGGGTGTAGTGTCGGTATACCGGGCTATCTCCTCATACGATTTATTTTCGAAAAATTTCATTTTAATTATGTTCATTTGCTGAGGGGTAAGCCGTTTTAAGGCCTTTTGTAATTTTTGCTGAACTTCTTCTTCGGTTTGCAATCCGATTAATAATTCCTCATAGGAGGGTTGATGTATTTCGTCTATATTACCATTGTTAACATTGGAAGAAGATGATAACAGTTTGATTATTTTGCGTTTTAATACAGTATGTAAGTATTGGGGTAAACTTTTGATAATAAACCGTTGCCTGCCTACCCATAATTCGAGGAAAAGCTCGTGCAAAACATCTTTTACCAGATTTTTATCTCCGCATATTTTGTAACCATAAACAAAAAGCGCCCGATAATATAAATTGTACATTTTGGTAAAAGCATTTATATCACCTTTGCGAATATTATCCCAAAGCAAATTTTGTTGTTTCATAAAATAATAACGAGTAAAAGTTCTCCTTATTATAATCCTGTTCAATTAAAATAGCTAATTTACAATAAAAACTTTAAATTGTTTTTGGTAGGCCGCTCCGGGTATAGTTTTAGTCGATTACGAGATGTTGTATATTATAAACTTGCACGACTACTTTATATTGTTAAAAAACTGATCCATTGCAGTTTACATGTTTTGACTTAATAATCAAAAGTGAAGGAAAATTTTGATTGTATTTCACTAATAATCAAAATTATGATGTTACTGAAAGATGTTTTGAAATACTCGTCAATAAAAATTCTCCATCTTGCTTTTGATATTCCATTATGGTTTCTGAGTTTTGTTTTTAAGCCGACAAATTATGTTTTTCTAATATATTGTTTGTATTCTGAATACCAATCCTTGAAGGCTACAACCCCGAAATTATGACCCCAATAAACAGTATCCGGAAAAATTATAAGCTGTTTCGATGAAGATAGGATACGTGTTGAACGTTGTTTCGATAGCCACCGGAGAATGGTACTGGGCTGAGGCAGCATTTTGCAGAGAATGGTTTTATTGTTTGTTTACCAAAAATGTAATCGCCCCATAATTGCTTGCATAATCTTTTTAACTGAAAACAAACTGCCGACTGTAAGATTCGGATAAATCACTAGGTTTATGACGCTTATTTCCATACTTTATGATTTGGATATTGCCGCAATAAAAGCAATTTTTTGCCTCACCTTTTAATTGATTTGCTGTTTCTCGGCTGTTTTGAGCCGTCAAAATGTTTGTACTCATAATAAATAAACTAAGAAATTGTAAATGCTTAGTTGCGAAAATCGTAGTCGATAATCGCCACATTGTAGTCCCGTTCGTAGTACAGGCGAGGGGTCGTCGGCGCAGTGAGGGTTGTTTTTCCGGCTCTGTCCTTTTGGGTCGAGAAGACCACATAAATCGATTCCTTTTTCATTTCTATTAATTTTTAATGGTACAATTAGTTGATTATTTCGCCATACCTCATATGGTATGTTTGTTTTGCTGTTCCTCTCTCTGTTTGTTGTGATAGCCGTTGGATTGTTTTATCGCCTGCCATTTAGGACGTTGTAATAGCTGTATAACTTTTGGCCGGTTGGTTTTTTGGTCTGTTGCGTACCGCCACACACACAATCGTCGTATCTGTCGTATTTAAAAACCAACCTTTATTCCGCTTTTCCTACCGCTGATTATCCGGTTTTTGTTCCATCATACAGTCAATTCAGCGACAAATGAAAGCCTTCTTTTTGCGGTAATCACCATGTTTTCGACCGCTGGCAGTTTGTGACATCTAATATGTAAACATATGATATACAGCAATATTATATATGTGCATAATTTTGCAGCTGATAACATTACGGTCGGGTTCGGGATCGTCTTTTAAGCTCCGACTGTCCTTTGGCGTGCTGACTTTTCTTCTGACCTGCCGGGACAAAATCTGCCTTCGTGGGCAGGTTTTCATTTGCGTTTGGACAAATAACAAGGTATACTTTGATAAGTGTGAAATTTGATTGTAATATATTGAATGATAGATATTTGTATAAAGAAAAATAAAAATGGATAACAATTTGGAAACGAGCAAACTACTTTTGCTTACTTTGGTTTACCATTGTATCAAATAACTTTTTACAAAAAAATACTTTTATTTGAACAATCACCATCTTTACACACTAAACGGTATTATAACAACAGAGTCAAAAAAGCAAATTACAAACAGCGCTTTATCAATATAAAAAGAGATTGGGATAACTTATATGAGTTGCTGAAAACAAGCAAAAAGTAAGAGTTAAAGAAAATTTTCTCTCAAAAAAATTACTTTTTTTTCTCTTTTCATAAAATATTTTCTTCTCTCGTTTGTCATCATAAGTAGAGCGCTCTTAAAAGGAATAAATTGTAAAGTGTAAAAATTAGAAGAGTAATGACAACAAGAAGTTTTGGAATGGGATTTCTCGGAAGAAATCTGTTCAATAAAGAAGAGAGAAAACAGTTTCAGGAAAAATGGTCGAAAATGACCGACGGCGAAAAACTCGAATTTATGAACAACAGAGTGGAAAGCATGGGGCAAGACCATTTTTCCATGGAGACGATAAATGCCCATTGTGAAGAGTGGATGAAAATGCCGACGGAAGAAAAGCAGGTATTCGCAGACGAATGGAAACAGGCTTTTGAAAACAGAATGTCGCATAAAAGGATACTTTGGGAACAACCGATTTGGCTTCGGGCATATTATGACGAAGTAATAACCGCCAGATGAGATGAAAGAATCATTTGACGTCCTGAACAAGATTCATACGCCTTATGTGTGTGCGAACCTTAGAAAATGTAAAGCCTGTTGGAAATGTATGTACAATTGTCCCGAAAAAGTAATCGGTAAAGTCGGATTTTTGTGGCACAAACACATTGTCATCAAAAATGCAGGAAATTGTATCGGTTGCAAAAAATGTATTCGGATTTGCCCTTATGGCGTATTCAGCGAGAAAATATAAAAACTAATAATATTAAGAAAATGAGAAATTTAAGATTTTTAATGCCTGTCGGCTCTCTGTTGGTTATAACGATATTTATCATAATGGTAATGTTGTTGTGGAATTGGTTGATGCCTGTTCTGTTTGGTTTGGTCGCTATCAGTTTCTGGCAGGCGGCAGGCTTGTTTATTTTTGTACGCATTTTGTTCGGCGGATTCGGTTTCAACAAAGGAATAGGACATTGGATGATGCACGACCATCACCATAAAAATCCCATCCACGATAAATGGATGAAAATGTCTCCGGAACAGCGAGAAGAGTTTATCAATAAGAGAAGGCAATTCGGTTTTGGGCATCCTTTCGGCAGAAACCATTTTTATACGGAAAAACAAGATGAACAAGGAAAAGAGAATGAATGAGCAAGGAGGGAAAGAGAATGTTGAAAAACTTATCAAAATTCATCAGCCCCGACTAACATCATTTATTCGTAAAAGAGTTCCCAACAGGAAAGATGCAGAAGATATTTTGCAGGATGTATTCTATCAACTGATTAAAACTATCGAGAATACGGTTAATCCGATTGAACAGGTTACGGCATGGCTGTATCGTGTAGCCAGAAATATGATTATCAACAAAGGAAAGAAAATGCATGAAGAAAAATATCTTGTGTTTCAATACAATAACGAAGGTGAAATATTAAAAGAGTTTTCGGAAGTTTTGTTCAACGATGATAATCCTACGCCCGAGACGGAATACCTGCGCTCCTTCGTCTGGAAAGAACTTGAAACAGCTTTATCCGAATTACCCCCGGAACAAAAAGAGGCTTTTGAATTGACCGAATTAGACGGACTATCTGTTAAAGAAGTAGCAAGAGCCTTAGATATTCCCACAAACACGCTGTTGTCCCGCAAACATTATGCGGTAGTGCATTTACGAAAACGATTATCAGGATTGTATGCTGACATTTTATATTCCTAAAACAGGCAACAGTCAAAACGAAAGCGTGTAAATCAAGATTAAGATATACACGTTTTTTTTATTCACTTTTCCTCATCTCTTAAAAATATTTACCTCGCTTGTTTGTCTTTAACAATAAAAAGACGGCAAAAACGTCTTTTGAGAATTAAATTAATAATCAATAAAACATTCAAGAAATGAAACACATCTTCTTAGTCCTGTTTTTATGCGGAACATTTCATATTGTAGCAGGGCAGGAAAAATCTGGTTACCCTCTGCGAATGACTTTGGAACAATGTATTGACTTTGCGTTAAACAATAACTATTCCCGCGAATCGGTGAGGTTGAATAAAGAGGCAACACAAGACCGGTATAATCAATCTAACATGGAACGTCTGCCCAACTTATCCGTCACCGTTGGTGAAAACCTGAACTATTCCAAAAATAACACCGCCGCATGGAATGGTAACTACAGGCTTAATTCGTCTCTTGTGCTTTATCAGGGAGGTAGCATCAACGAAAACATTAAAAAAAGTAGGTTGTCGGCTGAACAGACAGAATATCTTATCAAACAATACGACAACGAATTTGTTATTAGAATTTTGCATACTTTCTTTTCGATATTGGGTAACGAAGAGTTGCTAAAATACCAGCAATCGCTTTTGAAATCAAGTGAAGAGCAGGTAAAGCTTGGGATCGAGCGCTTTCGTTCAGGAGAAATTCTTGAGAGCGACTATCTGCTACTGCAATCGCAGTATAACACCGATAAAAACAATATTGACGAAACGACCATTCAGCACGAAAACAGTTTGCTGGCGCTGAAGAATTTACTATCCATTGAACTGCGGCAAGGTCTGGAAATTGTATATCCTGATACGGTGGACATTGAAAAGATGGGCTTATTGCCCAACGAAGAAACCGTGTTGGAAAGCGCTTTGGCAAACTTTCCCGACCTTCGTATCAGCCGGTACAATGTGGAGATTGCCGGTGTAGCCGTGAAAATTGCGAAATCAGGTCATTATCCGACTGTCAACCTGACCGGTAGTGTGGGCAGCGAACATTTGAATGGTGTTTCCCATTTCGGCACACAATTTTCCGACCGGTTTACAGCACAGGCTGGTATTACGGTAAGTATTCCTATATTCGACCGTAGCTATACAAAGTCGAATATTACGCAAAGCCGGATCGCAATGAAACAGGCAGAACTGGAAGAAAAACAAAACAAACTCAACCTTCAACAAACTATTTCACAGGAATACCAGAACGTGGTATCTTCGCTAAATAGTTTTAAAACCTCAAAAATCAGAGAAAAAGCATATTCCGCTTCTTTTGAGACCTATCGCAAACAATATGATGCAGGTTCTATTACAACCGTGGAATTACTTCAACAACAGGATAATTATATCAGTGCATTAAACGAGTATATTCAGGATAAATATTCTTTCGTGCTGAAACGCAAAATACTGGACGTTTATATTGGACTATTAACAACTACAAATCAATAAGAAAATGAAAAAGAAAATCATAAAAATAATAATTATAACAGCAAGTATCACTGTTGTGGGTTTGCTCACTTTTATTCTGATGGGTAATAAGGAAGTGCAATATCAAACGAAAACCGCTATTAAAGGAAAGCTATCTGTAACTGTGATGGCTACGGGATATATTCAGCCCATGGAAGAGATAGAAGTAGGAACACAAGTATCTGGAGTAATTGAAAAAATTTATGTGGACTACAATTCTCACGTGAAAAAAGGACAATTGCTTGCCGAATTAGACAAGTTGACACTTCAGGAAAAATTAAATCAGGCAACGGCTCAATTGAGCAGAGCACAAAGCGAATTGAATCTGGCAAATCGGCAATATAATCGGGTAAAACAGCTTTACGATTCAAAGGCCGCAACGGAAGTAGCATTTGAAGAAGCGGTTAATCGCAAGGAACAAGCCGAAATGATTTTGAAAGATGCAAAAGCCAACCTCAGTCAAGCGAAAGTGAATCTTTCATACGCCTATATTTATTCCCCTATCAACGGAGTAGTGCTCAAACGTGCCGTTAATATAGGACAAACAGTAGCTGCAATGTTCAGTACCCCCACGTTTTTCACCATTGCCGAAGACTTGACTAAAATGCAGGTTGAGGCTGATGTGGATGAAGCCGACTTGGGTCAGGTAAAACTCAGTCAACATGTTACCTTCACTGTTGATGCCTATCCCGGCGAAACCTTTACGGGAACGGTGAGCCAAATTCGCATCAGTCCCAAAGTAACCAATAACGTGGTTACTTATACCGTTATAGTGAACGCTCCCAATCCCGATGAAAAATTATTCCCCGGAATGACGGCAAGCATCCGTATCAACATACAGTCGGAAGAAGGTACCCTTGTACCGATAGAAGCCTTATCAATGGAAAACACACTGAGGGTGAAATCGAACGGAAAAATTGAAAAACGTAATATCCAAACAGGAGTTAGTGACGGAGTTTCCATTGTTGTCCGATCGGGAGTAGAAGAAGGAGAGGAAATTATTATTTCGGAAACCGTTAAGAAATAAAATCAGAATAATGAATGCGATTATAAAAATACAAAATCTTCAACGAACTTTTGAAGTCGGCAGTGAGAAAGTTCATGCACTCAAAGGTATTTCGTTTGAAGTAAACGAAGGCGAATTTGTAAGCATCATGGGGGCGAGCGGTAGCGGAAAATCGACTTTGCTGAACATACTCGGTTGCCTTGACCGCCCCACTATAGGCGAATACCTGATAGATAATGTTTCAATTAATGAACGTTCAGAAGATGAATTATCGACCATACGCAATCGTAAAATCGGCTTTGTTTTTCAAAACTATAGCCTTCTTCCACGTACATCGGCATTGGAACAGGTGAAACTTCCGTTGCTTTATAACAACACGCTATCCGACAAACAGTGTCATGAACGGGCCAAACAGGCGTTGGAACAAGTGGGATTGAAAGACCGCATGAATCATACGCCTAATCAAATGTCCGGAGGTCAGCAACAAAGAGTCGCTATTGCCCGTGCCCTTGCAGGAGATCCTGTAATGTTGCTCGCCGACGAAGCCACCGGAAACCTTGATACACAAACATCTTACGAGATAATGTGTCTGTTTCAAAAACTTCACGATAAGGGGAAAAGCATTGTCTTTGTGACTCACGAGCCGGATATTGCCACGTTTACAGAACGTACAATTCTGTTGAATGACGGTCTCATTGTGAAAGATGAAAGGGTTGAAACCCGATCTGCCCGCCAAATGCTTGAATCAATTAATTAAAACTTACGACAAAATTGATTATAATGAAAATAAAAAATCTGCTGAAAATAGCTTGTAATGCTTTGTTACTGAATAAAAAACGCACCATACTAACGATGCTGGGGATCATCATAGGCATCTCGTCTGTGGCGCTTATGATCAGTCTTGGGCAAAGTTCTACGGTAATTATCAACAATCAGTTTTCCGGTTTGGGCGCCAATCTGATTATGGTTAGTAACGTTAGAAAAGACGTGATGGGTGTTGTGGTCGGCACAGAGAATATGAAAAACATGAAACTAAAAGATGTTGAAGCCATTCGTAAACGGGCGCGTCATATTGCAAAAGCAACGCCCTGCGTAACCGACATGGAACAAATTGTGTGCGGCTCGCACAACTGTCCGGGTATCATGATGGGAGCAAATACGGATTATTTGGATATTTCAAATTCCAAGATTGAAAAAGGACGCGCTTTTACAATACAGGAAGAGGAAACAGCTGCCAAAGTGTGTATCCTCGGACAAACGGTGGTGAAAAGTCTTTTTCCGAATGGCGAAAATCCAGTAGGAAAAGAAGTTCGTTTCGGCAAGATGCCTATGACTGTTATTGGGACTATCGCTGAAAAAGGGAAAAACATGACCGGCGACGACTATGACGATATCATCATTACCCCCTACACCACTGTACAAAAACGTCTGCTGAATATTGATTATATCCACATGATCATGGCTTCCGCAACATCGGAAGAAGTCTCCGCAGATGCGGTTGAGGAGGTAAAATCCATCATGTTGCAAATGCATAAAATCAAGCCAGACAGCGACCCTGATTTTGAAGTGTCCTCTCTCTCGCAAATACTTGAGATGATAGGTTCCATTATGGCTGTTCTCTCCGCCTTTTTGGTCGCCATAGCCGCCATTTCGTTAATCGTTGGCGGCATCGGCATCATGAATATCATGTATGTAACCGTTACGGAACGGACACGCGAGATAGGACTGAGGCGTTCGTTAGGTGCAAAAAATAAAGATATCCTTCGTCAATTTCTGTTCGAGAGCGCCATACTTAGTTTAGCAGGCGGCATTATCGGCGTCATTGTAGGACTGTTACTATCGGCATTGGTATTATTTGCATTCAATATGGGTTTTATGGTCAGCATTACTGCTGTGGTAGTCTCATTTGTAGTATGCGCAACAATCGGCATTTTTTTCGGATGGTATCCGGCAAAAAAAGCGGCTGCACTCGACCCGATTATGGCGCTAAGATATGAGTAACAATCATGATACGGATTCTGGCATATAGTATAAGATGTGAAGAATTAAAGGATTTTATGCCAGCTTGAGAAGTAACAGATAAACAAATATATTAACTACTGAAATACCCTTATTAGCTTGGTAAATCAGTTGTGGAAAAAATGACTTCCGCATAGTTGGAGTTTGTGGAAGAACGGTTCGCTTATCTGAACGAATTGAAGGGTAATAATAATATAATCAGCAAATTGAATATGATGCATATGCCTTTGGTGATTTTCTTTTGCTGGTTGTCATCGGGCTTGTTTTAACCTTGCTTCAACGGTTCCTTTACCCGTTTGGTAGCCTCATCAGTCTTGTCTTCGGTGTTGACGACCGCCTGAGTTTTGTTTTCTATAGCGGGTTTCACTTCGGCGCCCTGTTTCTGCGCCTTGTCGGGGTTAAACTTGTAGAGATTCAACTTGCCCGCCTCATGGTTCACCGTGATGTAAGCGTTGAACGGCTGGTCTGGCCCATTCTTTACCATGCCTTTGTTCGCCAGCGGGTCGTCCTGCCGCTTTTGGGTGAGTTCCACGCCCAACAGTTTCTGCGGGATACGTACACCCTGCCCGTCGCCGGACTGCCTTTGGCGGTTATCCTGTTGGTGGCGGTTCTTGTCCTGTCCGCCGTAACTGAAATCGAAACAGCCTTTGACGGCGTTATACCGAAGAATGTAGGCATCGAATTTTTTCGGGTTGTCCGTCTCCATGTTCTTTTTAGAGGTCATGCCTTCGACCAGCGCCATTTTGCCCTCTTTCATGTTTTTCAACTGTTCGGATGTAAAATCAACACCTTTGAGCGATTGCGGGAGGTTGAGTTTTTCGAGCATTTCTTTGCTAACGCCCATGCTCCCGCCCTGCCGCCAGTTGATTTTGCTTTCGTTGATGGGTCGGAAAATGGCTTTTTGCGCGGGCGCTTCGCCCTGTTCTTGCACTTTTTCCGACTGTTCCTGTACTGCAAACAGGTATTTTTGCGGGCCAACCCGATAAGACTCCGGCATTTTCCCATCAATGGGTTGAATCTTGATGATTTTGTCCAACAAGTCTTTTGATATCAGCAAGAAACCCGTGTGCAAGGGGTTCTTAGCCTGCTCGATAAACTTCTTGAAAAAGTTTTCGAGCACATTGCCGTTCTTGTCGATGGCAAAAAAGTCGGCTACGTCGGCGCAATTGGGATTGACGGTTTTCAACTTGCCATGCTTGTCTAACCCGGTAACGGCCTTCAATGCTTTGGGGTCGGCTGCATCAGAAACAAGCAACACTTGCTTGCCGTTGCTTTTCATTTTCCGTCCATATAACAATTGTTTTAATAAATTCTGCAGCGCTATTAATGCATGGAGGAAATTAGGGGCTTAAGAGGGGTAATTTTCAGAGTTTTGTTAACATGTGGCATTCAAATGGCAGCTTGCGGCAATCATTTTATTAGAGTTTAAGTTAATTTGTTTTATGTGCTGATAACAAGATGATTATAAAAATTAAAATTTGACCTGTACTTAAATTGACATAATCGCTATTAAAAATTTTATTTTTCCAAAAGCTTTATCTACTTTTACAAGTAATAAATTTTTTCTTTATAAATGTTAATTCATTAAGTTAGGAAAAAGACCTTAAAGAAATTGGAATTTTCAAAGCAATCTTTGGCTCGTATTCAAGACGAGAAACTACAAAAGATTGTTGGCGCTGACGCAGCTTACTCGGGAAGCGGCTCATCCACTTCTGAGGAATCTGGAACCAACACCAGTAATTATGAGGAGGCAAAATCATGTTGCAAGAAGTCGTGCAATAATAATCCGGCGTAATTTGCTGTTGTAGAAAATTTTCAAGAGATAGAGCATGCCCCTATCTCTTGATTGTATTTAAGGATTTCATTATCTTCTGTTCGCATTTAGAAAAAAGTTTGTAAATTTAAAAAAATTTATTGTGAAAATATTAAATATTTTATTAATAATTAGCATCTTATGTGTTTCGCACTTATCCGTATTTTCTCAAGAACTTACCCTTAAAATTGCCCTTAAAGATGCTGATAATATGCCTGTAGAAGGAGCCGTGACTAATGTTTTAAGAGCTTTAGACAGTACGCGCCTAACGTATGCTGTTACCGATAAGCAAGGTATTTTAGAATTGACTATTCCTCAAAATGTACGGGTTTCTATTGCTATCAGGCATGTTTCTTTTACGGACATTGATACTACAGTCGTACTGAGCCAAAACACAGAAATGACTTTTTTTCTAAAAGATAAATATGCTAATTTAAGCGAAGTTGTTGTAGTTAGTCAACGAAAGGCGATTACGTTTCAAGATGGGAATTTAAAAGTGAATATCAATAGGATCCCGAATGTAGAAAATGAAAGTGCGGCCGAAATAATATCCAAACTTCCTGGCGTTCTGCTTACCGATAATCAAATAACACTTAACGCCCAAAGCGTAACAGTTCAAATTAACGGCGTTGATCAAAAAATGGCATTATCCAACGTTATTTCCTTATTACACTCAATGCCGGCATCTTCAATCGAAACAGTGGACTTAATTTCCAATAAAACAGCCGAACAAAGTATTGCGTCGGGGGCAATCATTAATATTCGGATAAAAAACAGAGGATTCGATGGATATCAAGCACGACTATTTACTGGTTTTAGGGTATATCCTGGCGACAATCCGGGAGGCGGCGCTGGAGCTTTTTTCATGTTAAAACAGAAGCGGTTTACCTTTAATGGGACATATAATTACGCTAATAATCTCACAAAATATTTTGCGCATGATAGTACGCGCTATATCGACAATACTTATTTTGCCAAACATGTCGAAAATTCTGATAGGGGACAAAGCAATTATATCGATCTGAATGCCTCATTCGAACTTTCAAAAAAACAAAACATCGGCCTTAGTTTTTCGGTTTACGATGAACACAAAAAATTTACTAAAGAAGAATATGGAGTGTTTCAATCTGCTCCCCTATCAACAAAGGGCGCTGGAAAAGGACACGACGATCTATGGTCTCTTAATGTTCGATATGGACTTAAAGATTCTGCAAAATATGAGTTCGCCACATCGTATGGTTTAATGTGGGGCGGTATTAGAGCCAACACAACTTACATACAAGATGACACTTCAGATGATATGTTGCAAAATTCAACAATGAATGGATTACAACATGAAGGCAAACTTGATTTTAAATGGCAAATGATTCCAAAACTACGATTGGGCGTAGGAAGTAAATTAAATATAGGCAAATTAACAGATTATACGGAATACATTCCTGATATGTATGAAACGTCTGATTTTACGGCAAATGAGAATGTACTGGCTTTTACCTGTCATTACGGTATAAGTTATCCGAGGCGTTTTCCTTATACTCTGGATTCAGAACTGAATACACAGATTATAATATCGACCTAAACAATACCGTAAATTCCAGCAAAGACTATTGGAATTCGTTTCCATTTGCTTCTTTTTCCTTTTCATCCGGTAAACTTTATTCGGTTTCTTTATCGTTTTCACCAAGTATCATACGTCCCGATTATATGTGGCTGCTTCCAAGTATATACTACATTGACGATCACACCTATAGCGCTGGAAATCCTAATTTAGACCCACAAAAACGTTATAACATAAATTTGGATCAGGTTTTTTATGATTTTATATATCTATCTCTTCAATACAGTTATACAAAGGGAGTGTCAGGTACTGTATTATTAGAAAAGCCCAATAATGAACTTGAGTACACATATCTTAATTATGCCGACCGCAATATGCTATATACCGGGCTGGCTATCCCGTTTCAAACAAGCAGATTTTCTGGAGAGTTTTCTGCCAGGGGATTTTATCAAAAATTTGTTCATCCAGTAAGCGGTATTCAATTGCCTGATCATAATGGAACATTTCGATTATCAAGCTCACTATATGCTAAATATATAATAATACGACCATTAAGCGTAAATACATATCTTTCTTATTCCACCAAGAATTATGGATTTCAATTTGTGAGAGAGCCGGTTTTTACAATGGATATAGGCGCGTCTTACTCTATTCTAAAAGATGATAAAATGCTATTGTCCTTGAGCGTTACCGATATTTTTAACTCCTATAAAACAAATGCTGTTTATAAATATTCAAATAATACTCGATTTATAGATAGCCATACAAACTCCCAATCGATTCGAATTACTTTGTCAATGAGATTTTCTGGCGGAGAAAAAATGTCTAATAACGTATTAAGCAACCCAAATGATATTGACAGATTTAGAAAAGAATAATTTTTTAACAACGTTACGTTCAATTGTAGATAATGCAAATAAACTTTACTTTCATAAAAGAGAGATATCTATATCTCTTTTTGAAGGTATAGGAGGATTGGTCTATTTGAATTATTTTACCGGAATTTTGTGTAGTAGTCCTTTTTACATTAAAATTTCAAGGGATTTGATTTTGCATATTTTATCAAAAATAGAATATGCTCAAATAAATGACTATTATTCCTTTGCAAACGGTTTGTCAGGACTATGTTGGCTAATAGATTCATTTAGAGAAAAACTTGATTTAGATATTGAAATTGATAAAGAGATTGATAAAACGATTGCAGATGTTGCTCAATATATTTATAAACTTGGTAATCCTGATTTCTTATATGGCGGCGGCGGCGCATTATATTATCTAGCGCAAAAAGATCAGATGAATAAAAAACTCATAGAAGAAATATTAACTACATTCAAACGTGTATGCAAATATGACGACAAGGGTATCAGGTTTAAAAATAATATGCTTAAGGATGCTGAAGTTAATGAATATGATATAGGATATGCTCATGGTCTTTCTGGATATATAACCATCCTGAGTTATATCTATTCTCGAGGTATCATTTCAGTAAAAGAAATGATTTCTGATGCTTTAAAATATATTGAGAGTTATTATAATGAACATGGAGATGTTTGTTTTCATGGAAGTGTATTAGAAGGAGAAAATAGTGAATATAAAGTGAGACTTGGTTGGTGTTATGGAGATTTAAGTATTGCATGTATGTATATGAACTTGGCAAAATATTTGAATCATGACATATTCTTTGAAAAAGCATATAGCCTTGCTCTACATACAACAAAAAGATCAACGCCTCAAACGGCTGGCATCACAGATTTAAATTATTGCCATGGCGCTTCAAATTTATACTCGGCGCGGGATGGTTTTGTGCATAGGATAGCAAGAGGCAGTTAGTATCGCCATACTTTTTGACAGTGCAATTTTGTGGATATAAAAAGAATAAGCATATTTGCGAAACCC
>JAISFN010000027.1 GCA_031263585.1 Prevotellaceae bacterium
AAATTGAAATTAATTGGGTAGTTTTGTACTCGGCCTTGAAATTGTTCGTCTTCATTATAATTGATTGAATCTAAATTATAAAGATACGAATTTTCAAGGTCGTCTCCAACTAAAAAGCACTTATATTTTATTGATATTCAAATAATTCTAGGTGTACATCAAATTTTTGTCATGTACTAAGATACATTTGTTAAATTGTTGAATAAATTTATATTTTTGTACTGCTGGGAGATATTACATGGTTTATACTAAATAATTACATCATGATATTTATTGTCAATAAATTATCAGTCATAAATTCTGATTATCAATTACATAATGCCTTTATATCGTTAACGCTTTAATACTAAATTAAAACTATGAAATAAATTATTTTTGCAGCAATATTCTGTTGCTTTGCAATTTAGTTATTTGCAGTACTCAAAAATGAAATGACAGGGCGTAAAGCTTATATGCTTTATGGCGATGTTTACAAACTTGAATATGAAAACTGTGATTTCATAATTTTTAATGCCGACGGTAACGTTGTAAGTGGTAAATACGGGCAATATCTGTTCGAAAACGTATATTCGGGTACCGATAAATATACACAAGGCGGTACTTTGAAGTATGATATAAAATATACTGGTAATAAACGGATAGAATACATAACGCTCGAAAATTTGTGTACTACGTATGTGTTTGATGAAAAAGGACGCTTGATTGAAATGGACAGCTCCATAAAGTTGTACGTACCGTTAATTAGGAAGAGGAAATAGATGTACATACGATTAATGTTAAATACACAGCAGTGGATAAGCAAGGAAACGGGATCAACCATGAATTAGAAACGACAACAATTAAAAACGGTACAGTTGCCGGAAAAATAACCATCAAAGAAAATCCGGCAATTAACTTACGGGTCGGTCGCTGTTAGTAGGCCTATAAAATCGCAATCGTTCAGAGAAATTATTGGGGGTATCCTTAGCCATATGATTTATATGCTGGTATGGAGGCAAAAGAAATACAAAAAAGTGTATACTGTTGAAGATTTTATTGAAATCCGTAGAGCTAAAGGTTTAAGCGAATGCTCGAACGATAAGGAAAACGAAGGAGTCCATAACTTTTGTGCAGATGCATTTGCTACATGGAAACCCGTTGATAACGACTTTGAGTATGTGATACCGACAAGCAGCAAGCAGCTAAAGGCATCGATGACATCAATTAACAAGGCAATTGAACTGGCTCCGACAAACTCTGAAATAGTTGATAATATTAACTATGTAACCAACATTATAAACGCCGATACAAAAAGGTATTTCGATGGATCGGTTAAATTGATTGTTGTTACTGCCATAGTTGGCTTGCTGGCATGGTGGAGAATAGGCTTTAATATGGCTGTAATATTTTTTGTTGGGATAATCCTTTATGTTGTGCAAGTATGACTCCCGCTTTCTTGGTTGACAAAAGGGCTAAAAGAGGCGGTGGCAATCTATACTATACTCGGTTATAAATTGAGTTATCGAATGATTGAAATTTAAGAGATAAGTTTTTCTCCAAATACTTTTTGTTTTCTTTATACTCTGTTTTTTGAGAGAAGCGTTTATTACTGTCACAAAATCTGTAAACGTACTATAATACTTTCAGTTCAGACAATCTTTCTTTGTCCATATCCGAAGTCGCTCTATCAAATTCAAATTAGGGTTGTAGGAAAGTAGAAACAACAACTCTATTCCAAGTTCTTTTGCCTTGTCCTGTACATATTTACAATGTTGATACCGGACATTATCCAGCACAAGGGTAATCGGAACAGTTTTTTTAAAATCCATTAAGGCGATCGCCTCAAACAGTTCACAAACACTTAATGCATTGATATAAATTGTATTGCAGCCAGTTAAAAGATCGTACGAGACGGCATTTATAGAGCCTAATACATTGTATCTGTTGCGTCCAAAGGAGCCGGAACAAATATTCTTTGTAAACGCCATAAGCAAGCAATAAATACACCATAGACAAAATGCACTGCATCTACAAGATAAACAACCCGTTTGCCTGATTGCACTTCTTCTAAACGCGGTACTAACTCTTGCTCTAAAAATTTTCTTTGCCCGTTTTTTCCCCTCTGTCAGCACCTTGGCTGGAACCGTACCTACTCTTCTGAATCTGAAATTCATATCTTTCAGGAACTTGCGAACCTGCGTTTCGCTTCGTTTTATCCCTGTCAATTCCTCTATTTTTGCTGCTGCTTCCGAAATAGATCCAGGTGGGGTTTCCTCAAAATATTTTGTTATCCTGCCCGAAAATGCCTTCAAATCACTTTGGGGATGATAAAAATTTATCTCCTGTAATTTTTCCAAACCGCCCTCGTTGTACTGCTTAAAAATTGACAGTAGTGTATTGTTGCATATTCTCAATATATTGTATATAAACTTATTAGATGCTCCGCAATCTTTCATCCTTAATGCATCATACTTTTGCATAACTCGCGGATGAGGCTGACTATATCTACCTTGCTTAATAGCTTGCCTGTCTTCCGGCTTAATATTTAATTTTATCATACCCTTTTTTGCGGGTAACGATACAGAATAATTCTCAAATATAAACCGAGTTTAGTATACATAGCGGAATTTTAGCCGGAGTACTGGGTATGATAGCGGGAGCAAGAACTGTACGAACTATTACTACCTGGAGTGACGGCTCAGAAATAAAAAGCGATGACTATTCGCGGCATTGGATAGCTTTGGCTATTGCGCTTGCCGTATTGGCGATAATGACGGATTTAATGTCTTTTTGGGCATTTTATAATTTATACGTAACTATGTTTTTTATTTTTAGGTAAAACACTTTTTTGCTATCATGTAGATTATAGAATCAAGGTGCAAGAGCCAAAACTTTATATTTATCAGGGTTGCTTCGGCAATCTTGATTTTTTATTCTCATACAAATCACTATCAAGTTGTCATATTGAGTTATGCGAATAGAATTAATCTCAGAAGGAATTTTGTACTCCGATAAAAAAACTTATTTTTGTGATTGACATATGATAATCATTCATTTCTGAAATGATATATATGGTTTACAATAAGTAATTGTGTAAATAATTCTATTATACTATTTATTATCAGAATATTTACAATAATCAATTAACGATTACATAAGCTTTACAAACAAATCAACTGATTTATGAAAAAATTGATCACAAGCTTTTCAAAAGCATTCTGGGTAGCGAACTTTGTCGAACTACTGGAGCGTTGCGCTTATTACGGGGTATTTATTGTTTTATCCATTTATTTATCAAGGATATTGGGCTTTACCGATATTCAGGCCGGATTTATAGGCGGCTTTTTTTCGGCGGGTTTGTACTTGCTACCGACTTTCAGTGGCGCTTATGCCGATAAAATAGGTTTCCGTAATGCCATGTTGCTGGCTTTTGCCTTGCTTACCACAGGATATGCAGGTTTGGGTATTTTGCCAACTATACTTGAAAGCGGCGGGCTTGTAAATTATGGAATGGAAACTACATTTACCGGCTTGCGCGAGTCGGCATCGCGTTGGGCTATCATACCTGTTTTGTTGTTGATTATGTTCGGCGGGTCGTTTATAAAAAGTGTAATTTCGGGTACTGTAGCCAAAGAAACAACCGTTAAAAACCGCGCCCGTGGTTTTTCAATTTTTTATATGATGATAAATATCGGTGCGTTTTCGGGCAAAACAGTGGTGGAGCCTTTGCGTAAAGCTATGGGGAACGAGGGGCTTGTTGTGCTTAACTATTTTGCGGCAGCGGTTACTTTGCTGGCGTTTGTCATCATTTTTTTCCTCTATAAATCAAACAAAACAGAGAGTGAAGGCAAGTCGTTCGGCGATATTTGGTCCGGATTGTACAAAGCGCTAACCAACGGGCGGTTACTGGGTCTTATGTTTATTGTTTCGGGTTTCTGGTTAGTTCAGGGACAAATGTATACAACCATGCCCAAATATGTTTTGCGCATGGCGGGCGAAGGTGCTGCTCCGGGCTGGTATGCCAATGTTAATCCGTTAATAGTGGTTATTTTTGTAGGATGGATTACCCATTTAATGCGTAAGCGTAAAGCCATAACATCCATGATTGTAGGGATGTGCTTGCTCCCGTTTGCGGCATTTGTAATGGCTACGGGTAATATGGTGGGCAGTGATGCCATATTGGGCATGCACCCCATTGCATTTATGATGGTTGCCGGGATTGCCATACAAGGCTTAGCCGAAACATTTATCTCGCCCCGGTACCTAGAATATTTCTCGCTTCAGGCTCCAACGGGGCAGGAGGGTTTATACTTGGGATTTTCGAATTTACATTCGTTTTTCTCATGGTTGGTTGCCTTTGTGTTATCGGGGTATTTATTAGACCGTTATTGTCCCGACCCGAATAATTTTGCTTCGCATGCCGAGTGGCAGGCGGCATCGCAGCATGCGCATTATATATGGTTTATTTTTGTTGGGGTAGCCATACTGTCGATAATAGCGTTGGTTATTTATAGCAAAGTTGTTAAGCCACAAAAAACAGTAATCTCCGACATTAATAAGGATAATTTTGAAGAAAAATTGATTAAAGAAGAGAATGAATAAAACATCATATCAAATGCAATGGTCGTAGTATTGCTTAATAACTGAGCAGATATAGGAAGCCGCGGCGTAATTCTGAAGTGCCCGCCAAAAGTTAGACACAACTTATAGGGGGGTATTTTTATGAAATATGGTTATGAATTAAAAATAAAAGCAGTTTTATCAGTTATCAATGAACATCGATCCTACCGTTCA
>JAISFN010000036.1 GCA_031263585.1 Prevotellaceae bacterium
TACAATGTTAAAAGTGTAAGCTACTATGGAGGGGCAACTGTTGTTGAGACTTATTCATCGGATTGGGGAGCTGTAACGCTCGGTTCGTTTATCAATGCCCAGCGGGGAACAACCGCCGACCCTAATAATTGGTTATTCCAGCATGAGTACGGTCATTACTTGCAAAGTCAAAGTTCAGGACTGTTTTATTTGCAACGCTACGCTCTTCCAAGCCTCATTGATGCAATGGGAAGTTCTGACCATGATTACCATTCAGTAGAGCAAGATGCCAATATCAGGGCTTATAAGTATTTTAGTGAAAAAGTACCCGGATTTAATGTTATGGATGATGATAGAAATTATCCAAATGGCAGATGGCATCAAGATTATAATCCTATAAAAGGATATAATTGGTCTTTGGATTATAACGATGCTGCCAACCAATTAGCATTGAAGAAAGGGCTTGTTCGTCCCAAATGGTGGGATTATGTATTGGGACCTACCGTAATAATTTCAGGGATAATTAATGTGTTAAATTTAAAACAATAAGGGATATGAAGAATACAAGTAAAATAACGATTATTGTAATGGTTTTGTCTTTTGTTACTATGGCAAGTACATGTAACCACGAAGATGAAAACAATCATCATACAATTCAATTTATAAATCAATCTGATAAGCCGATATATGTGGTTGGGAGTGGAGAATATCCTGATACATTAAATGTACAGGGAATGGATGGAGGAGGGTTGTCTCAATCTCAATGGAGTAAAATATATCCAAATACTCAAAACAAAACTGCTCTTCAACGACGCTCGGCTTGGGAATATATATTTAAAAATAAAGAACGAATATTTTCTGATACATTAATGGTTTACGTTTTTGATGCAGAGCTGTTGGAATCGCGTGATACTCATATTTATAATACCATTATCCAGCGTTATGATTTGAGTTTGCAGGATTTGCAGTATGTTAATTGGATGCTGATTTATCCGCCATCACCGAATATGAGCGCAATAAAAATGTATCCGCCATATGGAAAATAAGAGATCTTTCTGCAATTTCTATACGGATGAAAATCATTGGTTGCGAGAAATCGTAACGGTATTCCTTTCGGAAATTATATCAAGCGGTAATGTTTTTTACGCGGGGAATCCTTGCGGGTTGCCCTGTTCTTTATCAGCAAAGGTTCTTTGAGTATTTGATATTACTTACTTTACCGCGACCATCTGGGGAGCGTTACGCAAATAACTAACGCTGGCGGAACTAAAGTTGCCGAATACAGTTACAATGCTTGGGGGCGCATGCGCAACCCTGCCAGTCAAACGCCTTATGCCCCCGGCGCCGAACCCGCCCTGAAATTTAACCGCGGCTATACGGGGCACGAGCATTTGCCCCTTTTCGGGCTGGTGAAAATGAATGCTCGATTGTACGACCCCATGCTGGGACGTTTCCTCTCGCCCGACCCTTACGTGCAAGCCCCCGACTACAGCCAGAACTTTAACCGATATAGCTACGCCCTCAACAATCCATTAATGTATACCGACCCAAGTGGGGAAATAGTGTGGTTTGTACCTGTAATTATCGGGGCTGTGATAGGAACTTATATGGGTGGAACAATCGCAAATAACAGTTACAATCCTGCAAAATGGGATTGGAGTTCTAGTAAGACATGGGGGTATATGTTAGGCGGTGCCATCGTTGGCGGCGTGAGTGGTTGAGGCTATCTTAAAAGTCAGAATCTAACTCATTTTTGTCACTCCAATCAAGGAAAATGGTTTTATTATCAAGATATTTATTCTTAGATATGCATATTTGCTAAATTAAAAGATGCTTATTTACTAAATTACAATTATTTTTTTACGTCGAAATTACCCCCGTTTTTGCACTTGATATTACAAAAACAGAATAATTGATTTTTAAAACTTTCTTCATCCTGTAACATTGTGATAATAGACTAATCCTGCTTTAATTTATCCATCGCGAAAATTGGATATAATGGTTCCCCCTTTAAGGGGGAAGTACTGGCAGTATTTTTAACTAAAATCTCAACAGGGTTATTTTTCATTTAACAAATATGCCTCACTTTATTCAGAATCGAGTTTGCGAGCCGGAGGCGATAACAATATGACGACAATTTGGTATAATTATAGCAAAACAAGATCGGCAATTTATAGTAGAGATACAGTTTTGTTTATGTCTTTATAAATATTCTAAATATCCAAAATTAGTATATCTCATTTTTATGAGGGTTAAGTCCTGCTTAGTTGTCTTTTTGGCTTGCCGTTTTCAGTTTCATACATTACTTGCAGTATCATTTCAATTTTTTCTTCCATAGCCAAATGCCCGTCAATCCAGTGTATAGTAGCGCCCTTACGTTCCATTCCTCGGAACCATGTCATTTGGCGTTTGGCAAATTGATGTATGGCAATGTTAAGATACTCAACCATTTTGCTGTAATTGATTTGTCCTGTAATGTATAACGTTAAATATTTGTATTCCAATCCGTAAAAAAATAAATCGTCGGGAGTAATCCCGTTTTGCAGCAAGCCTTCAACCTCTTCTATCAAACCGTTTTTAAGCCGTTCGTGCAGTCGTTGGGTAATCCGTTGGCGCCGTGTTTCGCGGTCGTATTTAATGCCGAAATAAATATTGTATATCTGCGGGTAGTCTTCGGTATTCAAAACATGGTCTTTCAAATATAGTTCGATTTCAATAGCACGGATGATACGTTTGCGCGAATCGATATCGGTTTTATTATGCAGCTTTTTCAGCGATGTAAGCAGGTCGACCAGTTCGTCATCGTTTTTTTGTTCCAAGTTTTTACGTAAATCCTCATTGGGCGGAACAGAGAGCAGATTATAGCCGTTTACTACGGCCTCGATATATAAGCCCGTTCCTCCGCATAATACAGGTATGCAACCTCGTTCCCGGATATCGTGATAGGATTTTAAAAAATCGCGTTGAAATTCGAAAACACTGTATTTATAGCCTGCATCAACTATATCAATTAAATGATAAGGTACGCAAGTCTCGTTTACCGTATAGTCGCATATATCCTTACCCGTCCCGATGTCCATGCCCCGGTATACCTGTCGCGAATCGGCCGAAATTACCTCCCCGTTAATGCGGTATGCCAAATTAGCAGCTACCGACGTTTTTCCCCCAGCTGTTGGCCCTAAAATAGTTATCATTATTATAAACAGAATTATCCATGATAATAAACAATTTTATAGATTTGTTGTTAGATTTTACAAAGTTAAAAATCATTTTTCAAATGAACATCAACGGGATATGGCAGCGATTTACTCATATTTTTTTTCGTCCTAAAGTCGAACTGGAGGAGATACGTGGCGAAACAGGCTTGATGGGCGAGGCTTATCTTTCGTTATTTATTTTTTGTTTCTTGTTGGGCTTGTCGAACATCCGGACAGGTATTCTGAATGTTGTTTCAGAAACCGCCGTATGGTATGTTGCCACACTGATAGCCACATTTGCAACCTGGAGTTTGGCTCCTAAATTCGCGGCTGTTACTACTTGGGCAAAATCGCTAAAAATGAATATTTTTGTCGTACTGCCTATACTGTTGTGTATTATGGTTGCCAATGTTATTGGTTACCGTTTAGTACTGCTGATTGCGGGCCTTATATATTCAGTTTACCTGTTGTATTTTGGCATAAAGATAATTTTTATGCCGAAAGAGCAGCAGGAAATTCCTTATACCTTGACAGCGCTGCTGGTCGGCGCTTTATCCAATTATATTGCACGGGTATTGATTCCCTGATATATAAATTGATTTATGGTTCTGGCAAAGCGGGTTTTTTAACAACCTCTACATATAAACTCATTACGGGATATGTTGTATCGAACTTGGCTATCGATTTCATTTGTTTACAGCAACTGGCGCTCCATTTCGATCGTATAACAAAGTCGAAACCAATAGTTGACATTACACCTTTGAGTTTATAATATGTCCAGTAACTGATATGGTCATAGGTAAATTCTTCCCTGTAAACCAAATCATTTGTAAGATAATTCAGAAAACCGTACATATCCATCGACCGGTAAGCATCAATATAATCGGTTTTATTAAGCGAATGAATGTAGCCTAATAATTTAGGGCTTGCTATTTCTCTTACAAGATAGTCGATTGTACGCGGTTTATTTTTAGTATTATATAGCTTGCTCGAAAAAAAGGAATCGTTTTTCCATTGCCAATAATCGGTCTCTATAGCAGCCATTTGATACAGGAATTCGGCATCGGGGCAGGCAATCCGCAGTATTCCGCCACTTTTGAGTACCCTGTAACAATCCTTAAACATATTAACCGCATGTTCCGATTCAACGTGCTCGATAACATGGCTGCAATAAATAGCATCTACTGAAGAATTACCAAACGGAATCTTATCCTCCCTGATATTATAGGGGATAAATTTATGCCCTTTTTGTACTTTTTTATAGTTTTTTGTAGGGTAGTCTAAATTTGTCCATCCTTTACACGACCAGTCGCCGCTGCCGATGTTCAGCAATACCTTGTCTGGATTGTATGTTCCTATATGATTTATATTTAATAAATAGTAATTGAACCGATTAAGTACTTTATTAATATTTTTGGTTATTTTAAACATTCCCATTACAAAGTGTTTTTATGTTTACCTGCTATAGATTGATAAATAGTTTATAATGCAAATGTAGTTATTTTACCTAAGATTTTAATCTTAAGTTAATAAAAGAACTTATTGATACATTGAACGAAGTGAAAGATCTGGAATCAAGGCAAATGCATGAAAAAACAATCAGGCGTCAAATCGTTGATATATAACAATATAATCTATTTTTGATTATAATTTTTACTCAAAAGAATACCTCGGAGCTCTGCCCCGGGGTTATTTTTTGCAAAAAACTAATTTACTCTTGCACATGTAAATTATATTAGTTATTTTTGAAGGTAAATATTTTATAATTATAACAATAAAAAATTTAAACCAATGAAAAAAGTAAAACTCAACGCATTAAGTATGCAGTACTTGAAGAAGAAAGAAATGAATGCTTTAACCGGAGGGCGTACTTGTACCTGCTCTTGTGCATATGCTAATTCCGGAGGGTCGAGTACAACCGATAATTCGCAGGCAAATTTCGGAATAGGTAGCGGTGGACATTCTGGAAGTGGAGATAACTGTATTATTACCGATGGGTGCAATTCTACATTAAATGATTGCCCTAACAACATGGCTACATGGCATCTTGCAAATGCGTCAGATTCTTAAATAAAAAAGAGGCTGTCTCAAAAGCCTTCCGAGTTGTCATTGGTTTCGCCAAACGAGCAAAGCTCGGTTCTGAACGAAGTTAAGAATATAATTTCACGATAATAAGAAAATTAACTCTGTTTAGAATGACGGAGACGAATTGGATTCTGACTTTTGAGACAGCCTCTTGATTACGCTTTATGAAATATTTACTATTTGCGTTGACTCTTTTCTCCCCGCTATTGCTATACGGGCAAAAGGAACCCCGTATCTTTCCTCCTTTACCACGGGATATTTCCTATACCGCAGTTATCGATTCCGCCAATATACGGGTATTGTATGCGCTGAATGCCACTGACAGCGCCGCCAATAAAACAGAAAATTGTGAAGATATACAAGCGTTGGAGATAGGCGATAGCGGGTCGAAATATTATAGCTATCTGGTTTTTCAGGCAGATTCCCTCACAATGGACTGGAAACGTAAAAATCCCAAGGCGCAATCTATGCCATATATGCTGCCTGAAGATGGTATAAGGCGGATGTATTGGTCCGACTGTTTTAAAGATTATTTAAATAACACGTTTACCGAATACTCTCGAATGCCTCATGGT
>JAISFN010000110.1 GCA_031263585.1 Prevotellaceae bacterium
TTACCGTCAAATCTCCGAAGATGATATGATTGATCAAATGTTCGACCGCCATTGCAGAAGACAAAAAGATATTAATAACGCTTGCGAGAAGCAAATTTTAATCTGTTAAAGTAGAATTAGCAGTACCGGGAATACCGGCGCTGTCGTCGTTTTCTTTTGTTCAATTTTCTTTGTTTCCATTGTCTTCATAACTCTTATGTTTTGTTTTACTCCACAAACATAATATAAAGGTTTTTTTCAAGTACAGAAAACAAAACCTTTAACAATTATTTAACACTGCAAACAAAACAAATATGTTATGTTTGCATAATTATAATAAAAACATAAGAGTTGTGGAATTAAGAGTAAAGGAAATTTTAAAGGAAAAAGGTATCCTGTTTAAGGATTTAGCCGATAAAATAGGAGTTACCGATGTGGGATTAAGAAAACAGGTACAGGGCAATCCGACTATAGAAACGCTTAGCAAAATTGCCTCAGCCCTAAACGTTCCCGTTTCTGATCTGTTTGAGCAACCCGCCGGAGATACTATCACCTGCCCGAAGTGTGGAACTAAATTCAGAATGGAAAAATAAGAGTATGGAGCTGTCAATAATACAAAGCAAAATATACGAGATACGGGGGCAACGGGTGATGTTGGACTTTGATCTTTCAATTATGTACGGAACTGAAACAAGGCGACTTAATGAAGCCGTGAAGCGCAATCAAAAGCGTTTCCCGCCCGATTTCATGTTTCAACTAACAAAAGATGAATGGAATATCTTGAAGTCGCAAATTGCGACATCAAGTTGGGGAGGAACCCGTAAGCCGCCTCATGCTTTTTCAGAATTAGGGGTTTCAATGCTTAGTAGTGTTCTCAGCTCCGACACAGCAATAGAGGTAAATATTAACATCATGCGGGCCTTTGTAGCCATAAGACAGCTTGTTTTAAATACCCCGGTGGATAAGGTGCAGGAATTGCAAAACGAAGTAAGGGAACTCAAAGCCTATATCGAGGACGTCTTTACCGATTACAACGACATCAATGAAGATACACGGATGCAGCTTGAATTGATAAACCAATCCTTAGCCGAACTGCAGGCAAAGAAACAGACAGATGACAAACCCCGCCCAAAAGTAGGGTACATATAAAAATCATATTCCACCTTTATGTTTTCAAAATATCGTAAAGGCGTTATTTGAATATTTTTTATCTTTGTTCCAAATAAATAATTTAATTACCATGTTGAGAGTACGGGAAATTTGTAAAGAGAAACGGGTATCAATGGCAGATATACAAGTGTATGATTATTCATTGCTCCCATCGTTTATTTATTGCTTCTTTCCTTTTAATACAAATTTCTTGGTAATCAATTTTTTGCTTATCGACTACCGGCTTTAAGAAATTGAATGCTGTATTTAATTCAGGTGATAGGTTTTCCGGGAATGTTCCGTCAAACTGATAGCGTATGAGGTGTTTTAGCAGCTTCCCACATTGTTCATCAGGGAGGCCCTCCCACGCCTCCCGATGAATTTCGTTTATTATAAATCCCGGCTTCTTAGTTGCCATTGCCAAAGTCCTCCGGGTTAAAAAGTTCGTACTGTCTTATGTCGGTAGCAAGCCAATAGGATTTAGTCTTAGAAGAATAAAAGGGCTACACAGGGTTACTATAACCTTACCGTAACCTTACCGTAACCTGTGCGGTCAAGCGGAGGTTTATTAAATTCCTTAAAAACGATTTTGGATATTGGGTCAGAATCATATGTACTGTTCGCTGTCTTTAAGCTGTCTTTATTAATCATTTCCTTGTTATGCGTAAATGCGGTAACAGCTTTTACCCATTTACTCGGTTCATTTGGGTAAAACTCATTTACAAAAGCGCTGATGTCTTTTAGTGTAGAGGCCGCCTGCGTCCAGTTTATCGGCCGTAATAATTCCGGCATTTCGTCAGTGATTCCGATCCAGTACAAAAAACAATCTTCTTTTGTTTCGGGGTCTATATAACCCTTATTAAGGAGTAAAGAGAATAGTCCTTTAGCTTTATCCATATTCATAGACTTCGAAAAACGGGTAGGCACCGGTATTATCGTTCCTTGTTTTTCATCGGCTTTATTATCGGCATCGGCATTTTGAACTGTATATTTTTCAAAATAGTCCGCAAATGCATCGGGGGTTTGTGTAATGATTTCCCAAGCCCTATAACGCCCGCCGGCATCATTTCCTATTTGTTTAAAATACATTTCGTCATATTTCGATCCATTAATAAAAAACCCCAAAAATGATTTTGTTGCTGTTTGGTAAATAAACTTTTTAATTGTTTCTTCCGTTTTAAAAATAGGCATTATCTCCGAATTGTAGCCATCAACAAAAGAATCATCATAAATTTTCCCGTTCTCATCCGTCTGTCTGTCGAGTGGTATTTTTTTAAGAATATCTAACAACATCGGCATTTCTGTAAAACCGCTAAATATTGGGCACTCATAAGTAAAGCAATTAAAAACATGGGCGTTACTCGTCCTAAAATGGCTCGACAGCATCATGATTTTAATATACTCATATTCGAATGGGTTCACGCAATACAATATCTCATCCGTAAATAATTTTATACTCATGCTTCAAATAATTTTAATCCGTTATACCGTTCCATGTTATCAATCAAATAACCCTTCCTGCTTCCTGATCGCTTCTTTTTTCTTTTCGTCTATGATTTTAGCATAGATTTGGGTAGTGGCTATTTTTTTATGTCCTAATAGCTTTGATACGGTTTCAATGGGTACGCCGAGGCTTAAATTAAGCGTCGCCGAGGTGTGTCTTGAGCAATGGAATGATATTTTTTTTGTTATCCCGGATGTTTTGCACCACTTGGATAGTAACTTATTTGCATTGTCATTCTTTGGTAAGTCGAATATTTTGCCGGCGCCTTCTTTCTTATCGGGTAGCCATTTTATAGCTTCTTTGCTTATCGGGATATCTTCATTTCGCTTCGCCTTCTGTATTCTCATTCTTAGCATCATTTCCCCGTCATTGTCAATATAAAAATTGTCCCATGTAAGTTTACTAACATCACTGTATCTAAGCCCACACAGGCAGCAAAACAGGAAGGCACGCTTGACCGTATCGTTTTTGCACTCGGAGCCGATAAGTTTTTTCAGTTCGGTAATCGTCAGGAACTCCCGGGCGCTGTCTTCGCCTTTAGGCTTGTCGTTTCCTTCCAGTTTATCAATAGGATTAAATAGTACTATCTCTGATTTGACGGCTTTTTTTAATACGAATGCGAACTTTTTAAAAAGATTATGCTGTGTATTAGGGGATAGCGCCTTTTTGTCTTCGCCCTCTTTCTTTTCATAGTTAAAATTCTTTGCCGTACGAAGGTAGGTTATAAAGTTCTTGACAAAATTGGTATCCACATTTGCAAAAGTCGCCTTTTCGCCGGCAAAGGTATTCAGGTGTTTTGCTAAAGAGTTGAAAGTATAATAATAGCTTCGCTTGTTTCCGGTTTTGGCAAGTTCCTGGTCTGCCAGATAGTGAACATATTGGATGAGGTTTGTTTTCTCTTTGCCGGTTTTAGTCTTAAATCCGTATTCGTTGTTTTGAATTTCAACAATGCGCTTTGCTTTTACCGCATTGGCTAATTTCAGGGTATTCGCATTGGCTTCTTTATCCACTTTATTCCTTTCCGGGATGAGGTATAGTTTTAGGTATTCCCTTTTGCGTTTGCCATTAAAATAGACGTCAAGAAAGAGGCTGCTATTCCCGTTTGCGAGTTTTTTATCCCGGATACGCACCGGCTCTTTTAATTTTGTCCCCATAAATACTTTATTGTCACCCGGTACAAAGATAAGATATTTTTTATTACGGGGGACAAACGGGGGACAAAAATCAATAAAAAAAGAGCTAAACAAGGGAAAATATACTATTCCCGTTTAGCTCTGAATATCTTTATAACGATCTGAAATACTTGTTTTTAATTACCTTTTTTTGCCTTTTGTTTTCTTCTTATTTTTGGGTGGGGCACTCTAAACCGGTCAGCCCCTTGTTTTTCTAACGAATTGAATATCAAAATCGGTTTCTTTCCGGTGCAAAGATACGCTTTATTTTTGATATTAAAAAATCGGATGACAGCCTACTTCTGTTAACTCGTCCAATTTATCTTTCTATAACCCTCAAATAGTTTTCCAAAGCATTTTTGACAGCGTCTGCCACAATCCGGTTAAATACCTCTCTGTTGTCGCTGGTGTGGCTTTGTTCCAATGCCGTGTAAATCTGTAGTCATAATATTTTTTATTTTTGCTCCGTTACCCCGTTCCATATCATTAATCAAATAATCCGTCCTGTTTCCTGATCGCTTCTTTTAATGTTTCCATAATGTAAAATGGGTAATTTGTATTGTAAAATTATTAAAGTTTTATTGTTTTCTGTTCATCCATCAGGAAAAGAGTTTGTGTTCGTACCCTATTGTGAAACGAAACAGAAACCGAAATCCGGAACGGATGGATAGGATGTGAAACGTCGGAGGAGAGGAAGGATTATCTACCTATATAAGTACTTTTTTATTTCTTCTTTCAGCTTTCAGATGGCTTGTAAATACTTGTGTATAAAAGAATATGACTGTAAGGAAGACCCTTCAGCCCTTTCAGCCTGAAAATATAGGTTGGCGAAAAAGTGAGCGTTCTTTCAAAAAAAAGTCTGTTCGATGGTATAAAAAAGTCTTCTCAATGGTTTACCGAAGTCATTATGATGGTTTACTGAAGTCTTCGTAATGGTTTGGTAAAGACATCATAATGATTTTTTTTCTTTCGTCAGACACAACTGAAAGAAGAGGTAAAAAAGTACTTGTATGGGTAGATAATCCTCCCCTGACCACCATTGTCTGCTTATTTCCTTTATTTATATGATTGTTTTTTATTTAATAGTTGATTGTTTTTTTATTATTCATTTATCCTTGATGGCTATGTGTTTCTACGGATATTACTTATTCCGGGACATAAATAATTTCCCCGTTTTCCAACTCGTAGGCGATACCCACTTTGCGTCCCTTCGTTTGCGACGAAGGTTGGTCTTGTGACGGGGTGTATTTGTGTATTTTGTTTCCCTCTTTCGTTATGATTTCCATATTATCTTTTCCCGGATTTTTTACAATCGTGTAGTCTTCCTGCGTGAATACTTCAGTCATATTCATGTGCATAACCATCGCTACCATCAAGGCTACGGCAAATACCATCGCCACGTCGAAGAGGTTAACGACTACACTCAGAGGGTCTGTATCTTCCTCTTTTGAGAATTTATTGATTCGTCTTTGTTTCATGGCTTATACCTGTTTACCGGTTAATATTCTCGCTACATACTCCAGGTTATTCACGTCATGTGCATACCAGCGTTGTTTGAATTGGAGTGTAACCAGCCCGACAGCGCTTACCACCAGTCCGACAACCGTAGTTGCAAATACAACCTGCATATTATAAGCCATACCCGAAATATCGCCTGTGGATAAGCCTACCAAAGCAGGGCTCATGGCAATCAATGTACCGATAAGCCCTAACACAGGCCCCATCTTTGCCAATAGTTTGGATAAAGACGTATCTTTTTCCGCTTCATTCTCAAAATTAGAAATAAGGAAGTCGGAATAAGCTTCACTGGGTGGAGTGGCCAGCAAATCGCGCATATATTTAATGAAAAGCGAGTTGTCTTTTTCGGGTAAAACGGCTTTCAACGCTTCAATCGACGAAGAATCCAGATTCTTTATCTTATCATTCAGTTCTTTATCGTTCTTCCGTTTGGTCATGAATTGGTTGTAAAAACTTCCAGTCATCAACAAAGAACGGGCAAAAAGAAATAACAGAATAATAATGTCGGGGATAAGCAAACTGTTTGCTACCCAAAATAGTGCTTTAGAAATAACTTCCATTTTATACGATTACTTTAATTGATTTTTAAATTCTTTTTTCGGTTTTAATCTCCATTTTATTTTGTTCCACAAATAGCCCGCAAGAAAAGCAACTGCAAAAAGGACAAAGGATAAAACGAATGCCTTTATATTCAGTGGCTCTTTCACTGCGGCATAGGTAACATTGCTATTAACAGTAGTGATAAGCCCGATAATGCATACAAACAAACTCACCAGGAAGTAGACTTCCAGGCGTAATTCTTTCTCAGGATATAAATACCTGGCCAGATAACTTAATGCCGGTAATCCAACGAATACGCTTCCTGCCAGCAAGTATGAAATCGTAGTGAACCCCGTTCCCGGCATAGCAAATATTATCTGTGTGAGCAGATAAAACAGTACCGGAAAAATAAGCAGGCCTGGATACCAGTACAATGGCTGTATCCATCTTTTTGTTTTCTTCCCGAACATTTCGCGTAAAGCGGCAAAACTAAAAGCGAAGCATATAGCCGACTCTATCGTTATTAATACGGCTGCATCCTGCATAACCGTTATATTTTTCAGGTAATCAGCTACTTGTGTTTTCGATTGAAGAATTGCATACCGGCATGTCCAGATAATGAACATAGCGCATACCAGACTGAATATGACTGCCTGCCACGGCTTCCAGAAGCTGAGTTTCAGTATACAGTTTATCAGTATAAACAACATCAATATCTGGATAATAAGTTCCATAAAGTTACTGATATTAGTTGTTTTTTCTTTTTTTCCTTAAAACTATCAATAAAACGATGAATACCACAAGAACAATTGAAACAGCCATGATACCGTTCAATGTGTTTTCTTCCTCGCTTCCCGATTGTGAAATATCCTGTTTCCTGAGTACCGTGCCGCTTTTATTGACTTCGGAAGAAATGTCCGCAGCCTTCATACGTTGAATTTGCTTTTTGTATTCCGAAGCCGTTTCCCGGTTTACCTGTTGGGCAATAAAATCCTGTAACCTGGCATTTGAACCGGAGAATCCCGAGCCGCTTGCGCCAAACTCCTTAACCAGATCCGTATGAAGTTGTGCTATATCGGACAGTTGCCGCTCGCTGGCTTTCCACATACCTTTGCGGACGGTTTCCATCATTACTGCGGTGATTTCCTGCATCGCCTGTGGATTCTGTTCTTTGAAAAACTGCTGTATTCCCAGATTATGCGAGTCTTTTACATATACATCGTATAGTTGGTCCCACATTTCATTGTCAATGAC
>JAISFN010000140.1 GCA_031263585.1 Prevotellaceae bacterium
ATAAAGTAAGCAAAGAACTGGGGATGAAAATGGAAATCACATTGCGTTCGGATAAGGCAACCGAGTTAAAACCCCTGCCAAAGCGCTGGGTGGTAGAGCGTTCATTTGCATGGCTCGGCGACTTTAGGCGGCTGGCGAAAGACTACGAACGCACGATAGAATCTTCCCAAACGATGGTTTATCTCGCTTTTATCGCGCTGATGATTAAATTTTTACAATGAAAATTTTTAGACAAACTCTTAAAGAGTTTGTGAGAGTATTGTTAAATATGACAATAAGCTAATGAGTGCAGATCAACATAAGGGTTTAATAATACGGCATACAGGCAGCCAATATATGGTGCGTAACGATGCTGGGGGACAACATGTTTTATGTACCGTACGGGGTAAGTTGCGCTTGAAAGACATGAAAACAACCAATCCCATTGCCGTAGGCGATAAAGTTGTTTTTGAAGAAAGCAATCCCGGCGAGGGTGTAATTATCGAGGTTATGCCCCGACGCAATTATATCATCCGCAAGTCGTCCAATTTATCTCGCCAGGCACACATTCTGGCGGCAAATATCGACAGGGCCTACCTTGTGGTTACTCTCCGCTATCCCCAAACTAATTATGAGTTTATCGACCGTTTTTTAGTTACAGCCGAGGCTTATAAAATACCGGTTACGCTGGTAGTAAATAAACTCGACCTGTATACAAGCGAAGAATTGAAAGAGGAGCAGGCTTATTTCCGCTATGTGTATAACGGTACGGCAGCTTACCCTGTTATTGAAACATCGGCGCTTGAAAATAAAGGGATTGATACTATCCGGAGCCAGATAAAAGGGAATATTTGTTTATTTTCGGGTAACTCGGGAGCAGGGAAGTCTACCTTGTTAAATGCCATTGATCCATCCCTGGATCTGAAGACAGAGGCAATATCCGATGCACACCATAAAGGTACGCATACCACAAGTTTTTACGAAATGTTTGAAACCGCAGACGGTTTTATCATCGATTCTCCCGGTATAAAAGGTTTCGGCTTGATTGATATTGATAAATCGGAACTATACCACTTTTTCCCCGAAATGTTCCGCGAAGCGGCAAACTGTAAATTCAACATGTGTACCCACACTCACGAGCCGGGGTGTGCTGTTAAAAAAGCAGTAGAAGAGGGTATTATCAGCAAATCGCGTTATATCAGCTACCTCAAAATAATGGAAGGAGACGAAGATAGTAAATACAGGTAAAAATAAAAAAGGCCTTACAAAAGCATAACGTCTTTACACCCTTTGTTTTCAGCTGGAGGAAAATTCAATTACAACGCCTGAAAATTTTGTAAAAGAGCGCCAAACCTTCGGTCTTTACCTCATTTCGGGAAATATTGCATACTTGATTTTTTAAGATGGGACGCCTAAAAGCGCTTCTTTTTTGGCGCACAAAGTGTATAAAATGAAAAATCCTTGAAAATAAATACTGATTTTCAAGGATTTGTTTTATTATTTATTTGAGCGGAAAACGGGATTCGAACCCGCGACCCTCAGCTTGGGAAGCTGATGCTCTACCAACTGAGCTACTTCCGCTTTTACCGTATATTTACGACTCTGCAAAAATAGTAAAAATATTACGCAGTTTACGATGTTACATCAAGTTTTTTATTTCCTTTGCCTGTACGTATAACTAAGTAAACGCCGGAAAATACCAACCCTGCGGCCAGTAATTTTATGATATTGAATTCGTCCTGCCCAATTAAAATAGCCGCCATAGTGGCTACAACCGGCTGAATATAATTATACATGCTTACTGTTGACGCCCGCAAACTATTTAACGATATCGATGTTAACAAATAGGTGAAAAACGTGGCCGCAATTACTACATAGGCAACCGATAGTATTGTATCGGCCGGCATTACTGCCCAGTTGGTTTGTATTAACGATTTACCGAAAAATGGGGCGGTTTGTATAAACCCGAACAAAAACACCCAGCGCATTACCGCCAACGGATGCATTTTTTCGGTTAAAGGCTTTATTATTATTAGGTATAGCGAATAGGAAAGCACACAGCCTAAACATATAAGGTTTCCGGCAACATGATCGCCGCTCAAATCGACTGTACCACTGTAGGCGATCAACACTATCGCCCCGACTGCCCCCAGAATAATTCCGCCAAGTTTTGCAACGGTAATACCTTCGTTTAAAAACAGCGCCGACAGCAATAATACTGTAAGCGGTACAAGTGTCATTATAATTGACGAATCAACAGGACTGGTGTATACAATCCCTTTTAAAAACGAGTAAACGTTAATTGTAGCGCCAAACAAACCCGCAATAAATAAGCGTACATAATCGTTAACGGATAATTTACCTTGCGGAAAAAACGGAGCCAACATCCAAAACAAGAGTGCGGCAAGTCCGATACGCACAAGGGCAAAAGCTTCGGGCGAGATATAATCGCCGCCTACGTTTTTGGCAAATGCAAAATTAAGCCCGAATAAAATGTTGGCGGCCAGTATAGCTATATGTCCTCGATACGGATTTTTCCTATTCATCATATAACAAATATTTTTTTCTCGATTGCTTAAAATTATCCAGCCCTTTTTTCCATGATTTCCTGATTTCACCGGCTGTTTTTCCGTTTTCTATTTGCCGACGCAACAAGGTATTGCCCGATAGCGTATCGAAAAACTTGCTAAAGAATTTATCCTGCGGGCTGAAATTTTTATAAGCATCGATAATCCAATCCAATTGTATTTGGCCATTTGTTATTTCGAGCGCATTGCATTCCCTGAGATCGACCCCATAGCAGGTTTTTCCGTCAAGCACGGGTTTCGACGAGCCTTTTGTTCCGCGAGGGGTAAAAACAAACTCGTAGCCTTTTTTCTCCTCGTAATTGGGATGTCCGTAAACCTGAAACGGAAACCCGGCGCCGCGCCCAACGCTCAACACCGTACCTTCGAACAAACATAGTGTTGGGTATAGATATACTGCCGTCATATTCGGTAAATTGGGCGATGGGCGAACAGGTAGTTTGTACAAAGATTGATGCGTGTAATTTTTGCATGTAATAACCGTAAGCATACATTGCAACTTATCGCTCAGCCAGCCTTCGCCATTTATCATCTGCGCCAGTTCGCCAAGGGTCATTCCGTGCACAATGGGTATAGGGTGCATGCCCACAAACGACTTTTGCGCGGGTTCCAGTATCGGCCCGTCGATATAAAAACCGTTGGGATTCGGGCGATCCAGTACAATTAAGGGAATATTGTTTTCGGCGCAGGCTTCCATCACATAGTGCATGGTCGATAGGTAGGTATAAAACCGGGTTCCCACATCCTGCATATCAAACACCATACAGTCAATTCCGTTCAATTGCTTTGCCGTTGGCTTTTTATTGGCGCCGTATAACGAAATAATTGAAATGCCTGTTTTTTCATCTGCCGAATGATTCACAGCTTCGCCTTCGGTCGCCGTCCCTCTGAAACCGTGTTCGGGCGAATAGATTTTAAGCACGCTTATTCCGTTTTCAATCAGCGCGTCAAGCAGGCGCTTTTCGCCAACACGCGAGCTATGGTTTGCTACCAAGCCTATGTTTTTATTTTTAAGCATCGGGATATAATCATCCGGATGTTCGGCCGCCGGGGTTTGCGCTTTAAGCGGCAATACCGATAACGCCGTTAACATAAGGCCTATTACTATGCTTTTTATCGTTATGCAATTCATAATTCGTAAACTTAATAAAGCGCAAAGATAAAAAGATATTTATTGCGAAATGTTAACTGTTCATTGTAAAACGTTAATATACTGATTTGTTGACCGTCTATTTCTTGATGATTGACGTCGAATACCGCAAGTTTTTAATTAAAAATGGAAAGCGAAAAATTGATAATTTCCACTTTCCATGGTATAGAATTCCTTAACAGGAATAGTTTGACCGCCGCTTTTTATTATATATTATTGTAAATAAATACTATATGGCTAAATCGCGTAAAGCGCTACCATGATCAATATACCGTCCATCCTTTGGTTTCGGCAATGCTTGGGTTGCATGCGCTTGCGCCGGGGTTATTATTTATATTTATGCTTTTCGATTCTATTATGTTATTGTGCAGGGTTTCAAACAAGGCATCCAGCGCGGCGGCAGTTAATTGATTGTTGTAGCAGCCGAAGTCTGTCAAAGCCGGAATTGATTAAACGGAAACGGGCTTGAAAACGTTCCAATGCAGCCCCTGCACAAATAATTTTGCATCCCGTACGCTTTTTGCCGTTTCCGTATATCTTCGGGTTTCGGCAAACGGGGGAATGGAGCGTAATTTTTATTTTCATTCAACAAAAACACAAATCCATTCCCTGATTGTCAAAGTACTTACAGCAACATCGTTTTTACGTTATCCAATATACCGTATGTACCGTCCATCCTTTTTTTGCCGTTTCCGTATATCTTCGGGCTTCGGCAACCGGGGGAATGGAGCGTAATTTTTATTTTCATTCAACAAAAACACAAATCCATTCCCTGATTGTCAAAGTACTTATAGCAACATCGTTTTTACGTTATCTAATATACCGTATATACCGTCCATCCTTTAATTTCGGCAATGCTTGGGTTGCATGCGCTTGTGCCGGGGTTATCATTTATATGTATGCTTTTCGATTCTATTATGTTGCCGTGCAGAGTTTCAAACAAGGCATCCAACGCGGCGGCAGTTAATTGATTGCCATTGCACCATAAGTATGTCAATTCCGTATTTTTACTGAGGTCCAAAGTACTAAGTTGATTGCCCGTGCAATCTAAGCGTGTCAATACCGTATTTTTGCTGACATCCAATGTACCAAGCGGATTTTCACCGCAAACTAAACTTGTCAATTCCGTATTTTTACTGAGGTCCAAAGCGCTGAGTTGATTGCTGTTGCATAGTAAGTATGTCAACGCCGTATTTTTACTTATATCCAAACTGCTGAGTTGATTGCCACGGCAATCTAAGCGTGTCAATGCTGTATTTTTACTTATATCCAAACTGCTGAGTTGGTTGATATAGCAAATTAAGTATGTCAATTCCGTATTTTTACTGAGATCCAAAGCGCTAAGTTGATTGTAGTTGCAAGCTAATCCAGTCAATGCCGTATTTTTACTTAGATCCAAAGTACTAAGTTGATTGTTGTTGCAAGCTAATCCAGTCAATGCCGTATTTTTACCGACATCCAAGCTGCTAAGTTGATTGTAGCCGCATTGTAAGCTTGTCAATGCCGTATTCTTACTTAGATCTAAAGTACTGAGTTGATTGCCATAGCAATATAATTCTGTCAATACCGTATTTTTACTGAGGTCCAAAGAACTGAGTTGATTGTTGTCGCAATGTAATTCTGTCAATGCCGTATTTTTACTGACGTCTAAACTTGTTAATTGATTATTTACCCCTGTATTCCAATTCCGACCGCAGTTGAACTCCGTAATATTTTCGCCGGTTATTGTTACGGCATGGGGCGGCGCATCGGAATAGCCGTGCGTATATAAAACGCGGTTACCCGTAAGCGTATAGCTTTCGTCGGGCGAACCGTCTCCCCAGTCGATGATCATTTGGCCTGTGCCGCCTATTGTAAAACTTAGTTCCGCGGCTTCCGTCGTCATGGTCATTTTTTGTGTTGCATCCACCGGAATACTTTGGGAGTTCTCCGCGCGCGGGATGATAACGGCGTTCAGCAAAGCGGCTGTCCGTTCGGGGAACGAGGGAAAATCAAGCCCGAAATGGAGCTTATACAAGTTGGCGGCGGCATAGTTGCCGGTTGTTTCGTAGCGGTAGGTTTTGCCTGCGGCTTCGAATATAAAAGCCAGCTCCCCGTCGGCAGGCGTTACGGGCAGCGCCAGCGCTTCAAAAACGGCCGATGCGTCCGTGCCGCCTGTCCTGTACAGCGTAATAGTTTGCTTATTCTGCCTGTCGGTAAATGTACCGTCGGCCAATTGCAGTTTTGCCTCGGTATGCATGCCTTCAATGCTTACGGTCATAGCGGCAAAATCGGCGGCGGTAAGGCTGGAGTTCGCCCCGCCGGTTACCGTCAATTCAAGTTTAGCCAATGAATATTGAAAATTGAGCGTTACGGGATCTTCGGTAGCCGCCTGGGCGCTTATGTTGTTCGAGTAAAGTATTTCGGAAGGCAAGCCTTCGGCCTGCCCGGCTACGCTTGCGGCAATAGTATAGCCGTTATCTACCGATGCGGTATACGGGTAGTAGGCAATAAAATCGACATTGCCTGCCGCCGGGTACATTACCGGCGGGTTGGACGCGAGCCTCCCGTCCGAAATGCTCATCCGCACGTTGGCAGCATCGCTGTATACGGCTCCCGTTGCCGTAAGGCTTTGTCCCGCCCTTTTCATGTAGAGACCGACCTCGTCGTTCGTTTCCCATTGGTTGTTTGCCGCTTTCGTGGCGGCTTCGGGTTTGATATCGGCCCGCAGGTTTACCGCTATCGACCCTGGCGGTTCGGGCGCGGGGCCGTCGTCCTTATTGCACGACGTAAAAATTGCCGTACAAAGCGCAACAATTGCCGTAAAAGTAAAATAAGCTTTAGTCATAATAAAATAGTTTAGGTGAATATGAGGCGTTTATTTTTGTTTTTTTTAAAATAGATGATGTCTTAAATTAGTTATGCAACAAGGCAACGACCTATGAGCATAAGTCGTTGCCTTGTTGCGTACACAATAATAGATTATAGTTTGAAAAGCCGCGGAAACAGCTTTTGCAGATGCATGATAAAGCAATGCCGCAGCCGGATGAACGGCTCCGGATGCGTTATCATTAAAATCAACTTTTAAACGGGTATCTCTTTTATAATATAAAGGAAAGTTTATATTATCCGCGCGCGAACTTAGAATTGGCGGTGCGTCTCTCTCTCTCTCTCTCTCTCTCTCTCTCTCTCTCTCTGCAATTCCTATGCCAAAGCTATTGATTGGCAATAACAGGCTTAGCGGAGAAAGTATGGAAAGGCTATAGGGCATAAAATTTTTGAAAAGGCACTTTTACAGTTTACTGCGTGCAATTTACAAAGTTTTTTCAAAATAACGGATGTTTTTTATTAAAAAAATATATCAATATTGCATATTAATGTTTATCACCGAATTGCGTTATTGAAAATATTTTCAGCGTATGGCAAAAATCATATAAACAAAAAATTTAAAGGCCGAGAACGAAACTATCCTATTAAATTCAATTTTAAACTAACGCGTCGGGCGGGAAAAAATAGATCAAGACCCGCCTATCTTTCTATTATATCAATTTTACTTTAAGATTTATGTCTAAAACGCTTTCAAGCAAAACCTTATCGTAATTTTAAAAAAAATCAAAAAAATCTAAATATGAAAAAAACACATTTCGATAACAGCAGGTCTTGATCCGGTGCAAAGATACAATATTTTTTGAAATTCACAACAAAAAACGTGATTTGAGGTCAAAAAAATTTCCAGCTTAACGTACGCGATACGATATCCGCTCGCTGGGCGAGTATTTAAGGGAGATGAAAACAGGGAAGGCGGCCATGAAAAGCGCAGGGCCGCCTTCCCTGTATAATATTTACGCGCTCCTATTTAATGTAGCCTATGGTTTGTGTAATAATAACTTCATGCTTGTCGGTAAAATTCATCAGTTTTTTTACTTCTTCCTTATCAAAGTAGGCGCGTACAACTGTGCCCAAATTACCTTCGGATGCGCAGAAAAGATAAGCATTCTGCACCAAAAATCCGGCATCGATAATAGCGGCATCCCGGCTGTTTTTATTTAAATCGCCAACAATAATAAAGTTAACAGGGGCGGTATGCACAAAATCCTGTCTACCTACGCTTTTCCGATGATCGCCTTTAAGCTTTTCGACTAATGTATTGGCTTTTCCGTCGTAAAAATAAATGCCGCGTTCTAATACCACATACAAGTCAATCTCCTGCTTGTTTTGCGAGGTGGGCACAACGCGCTTATCCTCGCGGTTAAAACCGTTAACAGCCCATAATAAGTTAGATAGCGTTTGCAGATCCAGCTCTTTATTCAAAAACTGGCGGTGTGTTTGGCGCTGGTTTAACGCTTCCATCAAAGGTTTGCCTCCTGTTTTTTTAGGGGCGGGCAATGTAATATCCTGGGCAATTGCCGAAATAGCAAAGCCAAGAATAACAAGCGATAATAACATCCCTCTCATAATTATTTTATTTTAAAATGTAAAAAATATAAACTTTATCTGGATTTATACAGATATTTCGAATTGTGATAATTTATAAATCAATGTTCTGCTCAATCATTTTACTACGTAATGACGTTGGTTGCACTTCAAGCTCTATGCCGACCGGATTATTGCCTCCGAATAAAATCAACGTATGCCCTTTATTTTGTTTGAGCTAAGTCTGCAAAACTCGATATTCCATGCCTGCATCGACTGGCTTAAATCATCAATTTCATTTATACCCGCTTCTCTTTTTTCGTCGAATGTAAATTCGCCGACATTGAAATAAGCGCATGCCTTTTTTATTTTTTACGAATAAAAATAATTGCGCACATCCTGTGTTGTACAGGCCGCGTTTACTACCCGATCGATACTTCCGCCTGAAAAACAGTAAGCTGCAAGAATTATTTTTTTTGACAGGCGCCGGTTTGTAAACAAGCGAATATCAATATTTTACCTCATTTTATATAAAATATAAAGAACGACTTTCGACTACGAATATATAAAAGATTATTTGTCGGAAAAAAACTATTGGAGATTTTCTTTTTATTCATCTTGATCTTTTTGGATAAGAAAAGGCAGATAACAATTTCAACTATGCCAATTATCCCTAAGGCGAAAGGCTTAGGGATAATATAGAATCAGATATAAATGTTTGTAAATTAGATTGACGGAACCGTTCGATATAGCGAATTTTAAGGCATTTTTCCTCCCGCCTGTACCGATTGGTTTTATGAATACTAACTCACTATTAGTAATACTCAGTACTCGAAAGATTTACGAATAATTATTTTCGGATTGGCTATTGGTTCTTATCGTTTTCGTGAAGCGCTCATTGGCATTTTGAATTTCTTCATTTGTTAGTTTTTGCGAGGGTTCAGACACTAGCTTAAATAAGCTCTTTTTTAATGGTTCATTCATAAGCATAAAATTTAAATTGTAAATATTGATTATCAGACCAATGACTTGTTTTATGCTGAATGATTCAAATAAATAAGCGTATTAATTATCCAACAGCTCTTTAGACATCTCAAAAGTCATTCCAAATTGTTTTAATACCATTTTATTTTCATTGGGGGTAAATTCCAATACCAAATCAACACTTTCACACTTAAATATATCATTATCCGTACACTCCAACGACATTTCCGGTTGCCCTGTTCCTTGGGCTATTAAAGTATTTCCTTTCTTTATTATTGCGATCTTAATAGGCAAATTGGGAGATGAATAAAGACCAAGATATTTATCGAGTTGGGTAGACGTTAATTGTATGCTACGAGTAAATACCGGTAAATTATAGTTTTCTCCAAAATAGATACTTAAACAAGCAATAATAATATTGTTTAACATATAAGCGACCCCATTCTCAACTAAGGCGATAGAGAATTTGGATTCGGGAAAATAAAAAGCGTTTGATTGAAAACCATCAATCCCTCCTGTATGTCCATAGCCTATTTTATTATGAAAGGGCGCTTGAAATAAACCAAGTCCAAAATTGTTTTTTAACGAAATCATGCGATCAAGACTTTCTTGATTTACAATTTTTTCTGTGAAAAGACAGGATAGAAACTTATTAAGGTCATAAGGAGTTGAAACAATAAAACCTGAACCAAGAGGAACGCTCATATCCGTCTCATTTGATTTCTCCCAATTATCGGATAGTTTAAAGTATGAATAGGCTTCCCCGTTGTTCGATTCAATTTTTGTTCCTATATAAGTGTTACTCAATTTACATGGAGTAACAATTACCTCATTGAGCAAATCTGAAAAATTCTTTGATGTAACATCTTCTGCAATATATGTCAGTAATACATAATTTGAATTTGAATACTCAAATTTTCCATCTGGCTCAAAAGATGTTCCTCCAAATATAATCCGATTTAGCAGCTGTTCTTTTGTTTGCTTTTCTTTACTCCATTCCGAGTAATCTTCTGTATTAGTGAAATTTGAGATACCGCTTCTATGTTGTAATAGATGTTCTATTGTAATTTTACTTGAATTAGAAATCAAAGGGTAATAATCCGATAATTTTGAGTACAATGACAGCTTTCCTTCTTCAATCAGCTTCATTATAATTGTTGCTGTAAAAGTCTTGCTTATTGAGCCTATGCGATACCTTGTATCTGCCTCATTTTTTATCTTATTCTCTACATCGCAGTACCCCCAGCTTCTTTGATAGACTTCCTTTTCATTTTGAAAAATCGACACACTGCCCATTCCTTTTTGGTAACTCTCTATTGCCGTAAATAGACTATCTAATTTAACTCTATTCAATTGTTGTGCTTTCAGCACATTTGACAAGGTTAATAATGCCATTGTAAAAAAAATAATTCTTTTCATGATTTTTTGTATTTATTATTGTAAATTAAAATTCTTAATTATAATATATAGTATTACTATGTATACGGGCAAATTTTTTAATTTTTTCGTCTCAGTTTATATTTTAGCTTTAATAATAATGTAATAAGCAGGTATGTAAAAACCATAACTACGATATTTACAGGAATAAACCAATCCCCTAATATCTCTAATGATGTATTATCAGTAATATTGGCAATAAATCCAAAGTGTGCTTCATCCTCTCCTATAAATAATCCTGTATTATGAGGATATAATATTTTAACAAAAATCAAAAAAATGAAACCAAATAAAAATAGGTATAATATACAGAATATCACATAAATAAAGCCATTGGATATATTTAAAGACAATGCTTTTACCACATGGGTAGGGCAAAAAGTTTTTGTTGCCTGGAAAAGCTTACGATCTGCGATTAATGCCGAAAGAGAATCACGAGGATTACCTAATTTATCTAAGGTTTCAACAATTCTATCAATTTCGGAGTCAGTTATATTACGTTGCATAGATTCATATATATGACTATTAATCTCCATAAGTATGTCATTTTGATCCTCTTTAGATAAAATCCTTATTATCTCCTTTACATCTCTTATATATTTATCATATAATGATGTCGCATTTTTATCTGAAAACTCTATATTTTTCATTTTGATATGCCCTTTATTGAATCGGTCAATTGCTCCCAAGATTCTTTCATTTTGGATAAAACATATTCACCAATATTGGTAAGTGAGTAATATTTTCGTGGTATTCCTGATATTTGTTCCACCCATTTTGAAGCGACAAGTCCTTCAGTTTTCAATTTGTTGAGTAACGGATATAACGTACCTTCAGCAATATCAATAGAGATGGTTTTTGATACATGTTCAATAAGCTCATAACCATACATTTCCCTATGTTTCAATAAGTTTAAAACAATAAAAGTAAGTACTCCTTTCTTTACCTGAGATTTCCACTTTTCGATAAAGTCATTATTCATTTTGCAAATATAAACAAAGTTTCTCCAAAGTATCCGGTTGAATTTAGAACATAATTCATCAAGATAATTGTGTATGAATTCAGGCATTATCTTGCGATATGATTTTAACAGCGCTCTTTTAGTTTTACTTACTTATCGAAAGATGTACCCCCGAATACTATTCGCCGACTTTATCTTCGGAAATTACTTCCGCCCAATGTTGGAAAATAGACTCCTTTAAATTGGCATATGAAGTAGATTTTCCATTACTATTTCCCTAAAATTCGAGGTTATCTGCCGAATTATTTATTGTTTGATAGTCATGGTTTTTAATTTTTAGGTGATGCACTAAAAAGTATGCGGATATAAAAATTTGACAATGAATGAATAACTTGTATTTTTTTTGAATGAAAATAAAAACAGAACAGTATTGTCCCATTGTTAAGGATAAAGAAAAACGGTAAAAAACACTCAGAAAAGCAGAATTATTTGTACAAAAATTGCAGACATCCTGGGTACGCTCTTCAGCCTCTTCCCTGCTTTGCAATATCTTTGCAACGATATTGAATGCCATAACTTTTATATATCAACTAATTGTGCAAAAGCTATCATATCGCCATGTAAGGTACGGCTTAGTAATATGTTCTCGTTTTTGTTTTCCATTCGCTATCTTTGACGCAAATAATAACAATAGGTTACAGGATTGAATCACTTTTATGTAGGTGTCGAGGGGAATAATTGCCGACTAAGGCATCGTATCCGGCATGCATTCCGTAAAACCTGCTGTTTCTCCAAAATAATACGCGAGCGTTTAAGTACGTTTTCTCAATTATTTTATATTATTCATTATTTGTAAGTGTCTTGTTTATAGGTATTTTATAGTTTTAATGGTATAAACTAATTTCGCAGATGTACTTAAAAGTATTTTAAAAGCATTTAATCCCGCTTTTTTTTACATCAATTTCGGCTTTGTTTATTTAGCATACTTTGGAAAATACCACCAAATAATAATATATTAAACTGGGTTTTAAACTATTTGATAATTAGTAAACAAAGGAATGCCTCCTATGTTAAATTTAAAAATAAAAATTAGCATATTGGCTCATTATCACATTAAAAAGTCGTGTGTTGTGATACTTGATACTTGATACTTGATACGTGATACGTGATACCGACTACTTGTAAAATTATTGTACTTTTGCACATCCGAAAAATTTTTACGTTGTACGGGGAGTAGAAAGTTAATTTTTGAGCAGTACCAGATGAAAAAATTAACATTTTGAAAATATTCCCTATAAACCAATAAAATTATCAGAGATATTTGTATAAATACCGTAAAATGAGCTTGCAATACTTAATCGACCATAGCGGCATATCTGGCGAATTAAAGGCGATTGCCGGTAAAATAATGGTAGGGGAGCGGCTAAATCCCAAAGAAGGGCTTACATTGTACCACAGCAATAACCTGTCGTACCTGGGCATACTGGCCACTTATCGTAAACGTCAGGCGAGCGGAGATAAAGTGTACTTTAACCGTAACTTCCATATCGAGCCTACAAATATTTGCCTGTACAATTGCAAATTCTGTTCGTACCGCCGTAACCCGGGCGAAGCAGGCGTATGGGACTACTCGATGGACGAAATGCTCGACATTGCCCGGAGCTATACGGATAAAGGTATTACCGAAGTGCATATTGTAGGCGGGGTACATCCGCAACACGATTTGCACTTTTTCGGCGAATTGGTCCGGGAAATAAAAAAAATACTGCCCCAAACGCATATCAAGGGCTTTACGGCTGTGGAATTGGATTATATGATACGTAAATCGGGCTATACACTCGACGAAGGCTTGCAAAAGCTGAAAGATTACGGATTAGATTCGATTCCGGGCGGCGGCGCCGAAATCTTCAATGAAAAAATCCGCGAGCAAATCTGCGGGCAAAAATTATCGTCGCAATTGTGGCTCGATGTACATGAAGCCGCACATCGCCTGGGAATACCGTCGAACGCCACCATCCTGTACGGACACATCGAAACATACGAACACCGTATTGACCACCTGAACCGTTTACGTAATTTGCAGGACAGTACAAAAGGCTTCAATGCCTTTATCCCGCTGAAATATAAAAATGCCAATAACTCCATGCACTCCATCGGCGAAGTATCGACCCTGGAAGTATTGAAGAATTTTGCTGTAACGCGGCTATTCTTGGATAATGTTCCGCATATAAAATCGTACTGGCCTATGCTGGGCAAGCAAACAGCGCAACTGGCGCTCGCTTTCGGCGCCGATGACGTTGACGGGACGATCGACGACACCACCAAAATCTATTCGATGGCGGGTAGCGAAGAACTCAGTCCCAACATGGATACCAATGACATGGTCAATATGATACAGTCGGCGGGATTTACCCCGATTGAGCGCGATTCGTGTTACAATGAACTGAAAGTATTTTAACGGAATAATCATTCATTTAGCACAATATATTTGCTTAAAAGTGTATATTTGCACAGTTAAACGCTTAAGCCGGGCTACAGGCCGTTAATGCTTTATCCGATTTCTGAAAATCAGTTAACTCGTATATTTTACTATGAAAAGTTTTAGATTTGTAAATAATATCGCAGGCTGGGTATGCTTTGCCATTGCCGCTGCGGCTTACCTGCTTACCATCGAACCTACCACCAGCCTTTGGGATTGCGGCGAGTTTATCGCCACATCATACAAAATGGAAGTAGGCCATCCGCCGGGGAACTCGATGTTTATGCTTATTGCCCGCTTTTTTACATTGTTTACCGCATCGCCCCAGCATGTTGCCGTGTTGGTAAACATAATGTCAGCATTATGCAGCGCGTTTTGTATTTTATTCCTGTTCTGGAGCATAACTCATTTAGCCCGCCGTATTTATGCGGCCGATAACGCAGCCCTTACGGCAAACGAAACCATAGCCATAATCGGCGCCGGATTTGTGGGGGCATTGGCCTATACATTCAGCGATACGTTTTGGTTCTCGGCGGTTGAAGGCGAGGTATATGCCATGTCGTCGTTATTTACGGCGCTGGTATTTTGGGCTATTTTAAAATGGGAAGAAGAAGCCGACGAAAAATACGCCAACCGTTGGCTGATATTGCTGGCTTACCTTATGGGCGTTTCAATCGGGGTTCATTTGCTTAACCTGTTAGTTTTACCCGCTATCATTTTTGTATATTATTTCAAAAAATACCCGGTCAGCAAAAAAGGGGTTTTGGCAACATTGAGTATATCTGCGTTGATATTAGTCCTTGCCGTATTTGTAATCATCCCCGGATTGCCGCAATTGGCCAAAGCCTTCGAACTGCTATTTGTAAACGGATTGGGAGCGCCGTTCAACTCGGGCTTAATCTTTTATGCGTTTTTTACAGTAACTATCCTGTCGTTAAGTATTTACTATACGCTTAACCCACGGAATAAGGCAATTGTTTACGGCATTGTTGCATTATTCGCCATTTTGGTATGCGTACTAATTTACGCCCTGGTTCAATCAATTTTACCCGTATTCTCAACATTGTTATTTGTTGCCGTTTGTGTGGTAATTATGCGTTATGCCAAAAAATACAGGGTATTCGCCAATACGGTATTGCTTTGTACTACGGTGTTTATACTCGGTTATTTTTCACTGGCCACCGTTGTGATACGCTCGGCAGCCAACCCGCCGGTTAACGAGAATTGGCCCGATAACGTTTTCTCGTTAATTAGCTATATCGGCCGTGAACAATATGGCGACCGCCCGTTAATTTCGGGGCCCTCATTTGCCTCGCCCGTGCAATATACATCAAAAGGGGAACCTGTAATCAAAAAAAGTACAAGTTATTTCAAAGATAAAAAAGATGGTAAAGACTATTACAAAAACCAACAGGTATTTGCCGGATACGAATACGATCCCGATTATGACATGTTTTTTCCCCGTTTGTACAGCCGACAACCGGCATCGCATATCGAGGAATATGCCGAATGGACGGGCATGAAAATTCCGCGCGGGCAAAACAGGCGCTATGCTGCCGACCCCAACTGGAAAGGGCCGAAAGGCATCGATAATCTTAAATTTATGATATCGTACCAGTTCGACTGGATGTACTGGCGGTATTTTATGTGGAACTATGTAGGCAGGCAGAACGATATACAGGGGCATGGCAGCGGTTTCGAGGGTAACTGGATAAGCGGGATACCCGCATTCGACGATTTGCGACTGGGTATAAAAACCGACGACTTGCCCGATTATTTGAAAGAAAATAAAGGCTATAACCGTTACTTTTTATTACCCTTTATACTGGGTTTATTCGGCCTGTTTTTTCAGCTTGCAAAAGATAAAAAGAACTTTACGGTTGTATTTCTTTTATTTATAATGACGGGGATTGCCATTGCTTTTTACCTGAATATGCCCCCGGTACAACCGCGCGAACGCGATTATGTTTTTGCCGGCTCTACTTATGCTTTTGCCATCTGGATAGGTGTCGGCGTACTATCGGTATATGAATTTTTACGCAAACGCGTTAAGGTGCAAGGGAAAGTGATACCGGTTGCGGCATCGGCGCTTTGCATGTTTGTTCCGGTTCTTATGGCTACCCAAAACTGGGACGACCACGACCGCTCGAACCGTTATACAGCCCGCGATATTGCCCATAATTACTTAACATCGTGCGAAAAAAATGCCATCCTGGTAACTTTCGGCGATAACGATACTTTTCCGCTCTGGTACTTACAAGAAGTTGAGGAAAAACGGACAGATGTACGCGTTATGAATACCAGCCTTTTGGGTGGCGACTGGTATATCGACCAAATGAAATACAAAGTATATGATTCCGATCCTGTTCCTTTTTCTCTAAGCCACGAGCATTATCAATCGGGTACAAACGATATGCTTTTTGTGCTCGAACGGATTCAAAATCCGCTTACAGCAAAACAGATTATAAATTTCATTACCAATCCGCAGGCCAAAATACAAGGCGAAACCTATGTCCCTACGCGCACCATTGCCGTACCTGTTGACAAGGATGCCGCCCTGCGAAACGGCATTGTAGCTGCCAGAGACAGCAGCCGCATGGTGGATACGGTTTATTTGAAAATGAGTAGCGGAAAACAAAACCTGATAAAGGCGGAGATGATGATTATCGATTTGTTTGCCAATTATAAATGGGACAGGCCGCTTTATTTCACTTCGTCATTCGGAGATATCGAACTAGGACAAAAGGATTATTACCAGTTCGATGGCTTTATTTACAAGTTCGTTCCCATTTACACGCCCGACAAGGGTACAAGCATTGATATTGGAATGGTGAACACCGACGTTTTGTACGATAATTTGATGAACAAATACCGCTGGGGTAATATGAATGAACAGGGAGTGTTAATCGATTATCATAACATGGTGGCAATTGCCATGTCGCAAAACGTACGCGGACAGTTCAGCCGCTTAGCAAAGGCATTGCTAAGCGAGGGTAAAACCAAAAAGGCTGTCGAGGCGCTCGACCATTGTATGGAACTGACCCCTCGCAATCCTTTCTTTTACAATATTTCGGTTCCCCAACAGGAATTTGCCGTTATGGAAATAATTGATTGCTACTATCGCGCAAACGAAATCGAAAAGGCCCGTAAGTTGTTCGACGACTTTACAGCCGAAACAAGCAAATGCCTCCGCTTTTTTATGAACATGAAAAACAGCGGTTCACAGGAACTAGAGTTAAATATCCGCTATTTACAGCAAATGATGCGTACGGCATCGGCTTATGGCGATGAAGAACGGGTACAGAAACTTAATAATCTGGTAACAGGGTATATGAACCTCTACAAGGAAGGGGTTTAACGTACTATGTAGAAACAAGAGCTAAGTAGCAAGACTTTTTAAGACACTGTCCAAAAAATTGTTTAAAAGGTAATACTGGTCAGATAAGAACGGAAAGTTCATCGTTCCGGAAGAGTGTTTTGACCGGCCTGAAGAACCGTGGAGTGGAGGATATCCTGATTACCGTAACAGATAATCTGAACGGTTTTACGGACGTCGTGCAGGTTGTTTTTCCGCAGCCGGCCATTCAGCTATGCGTTGTGCATCAGAACCGTAGTTTCTGTAAGTATGTGGTATGTAAAGAGATGAAAGAATTTACAGCCGATATGAAAGAGAACTGTACGGCAGTCAATCGCGGCTAGGCCATCAAGCCATTTTTTTATCTTTTTATTGTTCAACAAAGAGACGCTATTCCGTTTAGATTTTTTAATATTGCTCATTTTGTTGATAATTTATTTTAGTACATGAAATTTGACTTGAGAAAAGTATTTTTCCCACTGGAATAAAAAATTGGGGATAAGGAACATGGAATTGTCGGATGATGATTAATTTCTATTTATCCTGAATAATTTATTTTTATAATCCAGAATAATCACACAGTTGAGGAAATATACATTACCGGTCAGTCCCCAAATTTTAAGGGGTTTAAAAACGCCCTCCTCCCAAAGTCCGTCTTTATCGTAGTAAACTATTGCGTTTCCAAGCGTTGTTCCGCCAAATTCAATGGATTTGTTCACTTCATGCCCATAAAAGGTGATTTCCCGTCCCCACCACAAGGGGCCGCTCAATGAGTCGACTATCGACGGATCAGCTATTTCCAACGCTCTCTTTTTTGAGGCGGCTAACGGGAAAGGACTGGACCCGGTATCGAACATCAATTTCTGTTCTGCGCCGTTAATGCGAAACGGTAGTATGATGATTCCATTATTCAATTCAAATTTTACAGCCTGTAAATCCTGATATTCGGCAGGCAAACTGTCCGATATGGCGAATTGACTTGATTTATAATCAATCACTAAGACTTTGTCCCGGAACATATCGGGAGCAATTGTCCCAATGTGTTTGGGTGTTCCTGAATGAAGCGAATCTCGGGGGATATCTTCCCCAAAATCGGCACGGAGCCAAACATCGAACGAAAAATCGACCGTCCCCATATGCAGATTGACATCTTTAAATATAACATTCTTTAAAGATCCCATGGAACCCAGTTTATTCGCCAAAGAAGGGTATTCCTCCAGATAAGGCTTAATGGGGTTTTCGTAGAACTGTGTTTCTATCGTTCCCAAATCAAATTGCATCGTAAAATCAATCGGTAAATCGTCAATTTTTACGGGGACATACAGATACGCCTTTTCGATGTATTTTCCCGAAATGGTGTCGCCCTGCCATTGGAACGGGATCCATTCCAACAATGCTTCCTGTGAATAAACTTTTAATGAACCACCGGCAAGGATTAAAAAAAAGGAGATGAAAATCCATTTTTTCATAGCTTCTAATTGATTAATGATTATTCGTTTATTTTTGTCTCGTTGCTCTTTGCCAGCGACACCAAGCCGCCCATAGCCCCCAGATTCATGGAGTCCAAAGCCGAGCTGGGCACGATAACCATAGAGCCTTTCTCTTTTAAGCCTTCGAACAACATATTCATTCCCCTGAGGTGCAAGGCAACCGGATTGTCGGTATACTTTCTGCTGGCCTGCTCGAATTTTTCGGCGATCTCGGTTTCGGCGGTTCCCAGAATTACACGGGCCCTTCTTTCCCGTTCGGCCTGGGCCTCTTTGCTCATGGCGTCAGCCAGATTCTGAGGGATGGCAATATCATTAATACCGACAGTCTGGCACGTAATGCCCCAGGGGTTCGTATTCCGATCCAAAACATGTTGCAGATCTTCGGCAATTTTATCACGCTCTTGCAAGAGGGTCGACAGTTCGTGTTTACCGATCGTATCCCTTAAACCGGTCTGGGCAATGTGCTCAATAGCTTTTTGATATTCCTGCACCTCCAATGCGGCTTTCTCCACATCCCAAACCGTCCAGTACACTACCGCATCAACATTGACTGGTACAGTATCTTTGGTTAGGGTTTGTTCCGCCTTGAAAGCGCTTACTCGCACCCGCTGGTCGATGTAAGCAGGTACACTGTCAATAATGGGAATAATCATAAAAAGGCCAGGACCTTTTAGTCCCTTGTATTTACCCATACGCAACACCACCGCCCGTTCCCATTGGTTGGCAATGCGGATTGCAGGAGCTGTTAATCCCGAAAGCAGGAGCAAGAGCGCCAGTACCGGAACACTTACAACTTGCAATATATACAAAACGATCGAACCGACAATCAGTATCGATAATACGAAATACGAAACGGGATTAAACCATCCCCTGTTTATTACTTGGGTTGTCATAGCTATAATTTTTTAGAAGTTTCGATGTTTTTTAATTCTTGCACGATTTCACCGAGGGTAAAACCGTAGCTAAGTGCGACGGACGAAAACTGGACACATATCTCTTCCAGCTTACCTTCCCGTTCTTTGTCCGGCACCGCTTGCTCGGTGTTGTTGATAAAAGTTCCGGTGCCTTGTTGGGTTTCTAAAATATTTTTGATTTCCAACTCTCTGTATGCTTTGGATATTGTATTCAAACTTACTTTTAGCTCTACGGCAAGCGCCCTGACTGTAGGAAGCTGTTCGCCCGGTTTTAGCTGCCCGGATGTTATGCCAAATCTAATCTGGTCGATAATCTGACGGTATACCGGCACACCACTTGAATAATCTAATAAAAACTTGATCATGTAGCTCAATATTAATATTGTATTGCAGAAGCATTGTACTGCTGTTATACTACAAAGATAGCAAAAAATTATTACTGTAAAATTTTTTTTGTGAAATTATCACTATTGCGCATTAATTTGAAAAATTGTTTTATCTTTGTCTCAAGCGAATCAACCTGTTTAAAACGAGGTAAATTGATGGAGTTATCTCGTTATTTATCCGTTAACTATTTTGAATTACAGTCAAGACAACCGATTGATTCAGAAATAAATAATCAAAAGGCATAGTTTTGTTACCAATTCATTACTTGTCTTGTGCAAATCGCCTCGTAACACTCGATGATTCGTAATACCGTGTCCGGCAACTTTACTTGGAACGGGACTTTCGTTTTCTTCCGTTTCGCCACAATCCACCGGCTACCATTGATATTCACAAGATTGTCAATCGTTAAATATTTGATGTTTATGAACGGGATACCGGTCAGGCATCCGAATACGAATATATCCAGCAGTTGAGTCAGCGACGGATCGGAAAACCAATGGTTAATCATCGTTTGTAATTCCTCTTCTGTTAAGACCTGGCGTTACTTAGGTATGGCATATATCCAGACGATGGATTGTGATACGCCGACTTTGGTACTCTGGTAGATGTCGAACGGGCGGATAAGTTCTTCCGATAGCTCTTTCAACGAAATATTCTTCCGCTTGTAATACGGCTCGACGAATCGGGCCACTGGTTTCGTACGATACAGTATTTTGAGGCAAGTAGCTTTAGAGCGGTCTTTGTCCGTGCGCTTACCGAAATCGGACAAGAATTTGTTGAATGTTGACAACAGGTTTCGTACTCGTTGCCGATACCCTGACAGGCATTTCCTGACCATTTCGGTGGAGGCGAACCCTTACCGCTCCCGGATCTGCTAGTAGCGCTCGATGATTCACGCCTTGATCTTGTTTAAAGCAAGGTTGACTTTGGCATTCCACAGGGAGAGGGGAACCGTCTGTTTGCAACTGAATTGGATGGCCTGCCCGTTCACCATAATACGGTTCCATAATGGGGACGATATTGTCTTTTTCAATACTTTTTGCACAATTGATGTTAATGTCAATATAGTAATTATCAATTCATTAACTTGTATTATAAATATTATTACCGGAATCTGAAGATTATTGTATCTTCGTATTTAAATAAATATATAAAGTTATGTCGATTGCATCATCCAGTATTAAACAATTTTATTTTAAGGACACTTCGCTTGCCGATTTAATGACTCGCCGTATTTTTAACGTGTTGATGATTGCCAGTCGGTATGATACTTTTATCATGGAAGAAGACGGACGAATTGATGAGCAATTATTTAACGAGTATGTATCGTTAAATTTACGTTATCCGCCGCGTTTTACCATAGTCAGTACGGAGGAAGAGGCATTTGCCGAACTAGAAGATAAAGACTTCGAACTGATAATCACCATGTCGGACAGCAAAGGGAGCGATATTTTTGAACTAGCCAAACGGATAAAAAAACAATATGATAGCATCCCTATTGTTGTGTTGACTCACTTTTCGCGTGAAGTATCGCAAAAGCTTAGTTGCGAGGATTTGAGCGCTATCGATTATGTTTTCAGCTGGCTGGGGAATTCGGATTTGCTGCTTGCCATTATCAAACTAATGGAAGACAGGATGAATGCAGAACATGATGTGGAAAGTATAGGGGTACAGGTGCTTTTATTTGTCGAGGATTCCATACGTTTTTATTCGTCTATCTTACCTTATTTGTATAAATTCATTTTCATACAGTCGCACTCGTTTATGACGGAGGCGCTAAATGCTCACCAGCAGATGCTACGCATGCGCGGCCGACCTAAAATACTGCTGGCCCGCACATATAACGAGGGCTGGGGAATTTATCAAAAGTTCCAGAATAATATACTGGGAGTAGTGTCGGATGTGAGCTTCCCTATGCGTGAAGGCGAAAAGGAGGATAAACAGGCCGGATTCAATTTATTCAAAAATATACGTAACATTGATAAGTTTGTACCTTATGTGTTTGAGTCGTCGGAGCTTGAAAATGCCGAAGGAGCAAAAAAGTTAGATGTGGCTTTTATTGATAAAAATTCGAAAACGCTTCCGCAGCAATTGCGCCAACAGTTGTTGGATAATTTCGGCTTTGGCGATTTTATTTTCCGCCAGCCCGAAACAGGCGAGGAAATTGCCCGTGCCAGAAACCTGAAAGATTTGCAAAAACTGGTATTTGCATTGCCCGATGGTACGATGAGGTATCATTTCTCGCAAAATCATATATCGAAGTGGATTTATTCGAGGGCAATGTTTCCATTGGCTGAATTTTTAAAAAAAATATCAATTGAAGATTTTGATTCGCTGCAAGATACCCGGCAGGCCCTTTTCGATGCCATTGTTCAGTATCGCAAAATAAAAAACCGGGGTATTGTGGCGGTTTTTCAACGCGACAGGTTCGACAAGTATTCCAATTTTGCACGCATAGGCTCGGGGTCGATGGGCGGCAAGGCGCGGGGATTAGCTTTCCTCGATTCGTTAATCAAACGCAATATCTCGCTTGATGATTTTTTACAGGAAGATGCTCAGGTTACATTGCCGAAAACCCTGGTGTTGTGTACCGATATTTTTGATGAATTTATGGACGTTAATAACTTGTATGCAATAGCTTTATCAGATACCCCCGATGAAGAAATGTTACAGCATTTTTTAAATGCCGATTTTCCCCAGCATCTATTGGGCGATCTTCAGGCTTTTTTCGATGCCGTTAGCCGACCTATTGCTGTACGTTCCTCAAGCCTTTTAGAGGATTCGTACTATCAACCTTTTGCTGGAATTTATTCTACGTATATGATTCCGTATGATTGCGACAGTAAAACGCATATGCTGAATATACTAAGCGACGCGATTAAGGCAGTCTATGCTTCGGTATTTTATCGCAACAGCAAGGCTTATATGAGGGCGACATCCAATGTAATCGACACCGAGAAGATGGCTGTTGTTTTACAGGAAGTAGTTGGAAATGAATATAATAATCATTTTTACCCTTCATTTTCGGGAGTTGCGCGATCAATTAATTTTTACCCTATCGACCCCGAACAACCCGAGGATGGGATTGCCAATATAGCGTTAGGCTTGGGTAAATATGTGGTGGATGGTGGGGTAGCCTTACGTTTTTCGCCGAAATATCCACGGAATGTGTTGCAAACAAGCGTGCTGGATATTGCTTTACGCGATACCCAAACAAAGTTTTATGCGCTCGATTTAACTAACCGTAATTTTAAACCCACTACCGATGATGCTACAAACTTAGTAATGCTGGATTTAAAAGCTGCCGAACAGGATAATTCGTTACGTTTAATAGCCTCGACATACGATTACAACGATGCTATTATACGCGACGGGGTTTACCCAGAAGGGCGCAAGCTGATAACTTTTAATAATATATTAAAGCATGATGCTTTTCCGCTGGCGCCTATCTTGCAATCGGTGTTGGAAATAGGGCAGCGTGAAATGGGCTATCCGGTTGAAATTGAATTTGCCGTTAACTTGAATCCGCCCAAAGGAGAAATGCGCGCATTTAATTTGTTACAAATCAGGCCTATTGTCGAAAATAAGGAAATAATAAACGAGGATTTGTTCGCAATAAAAGATGAAGATACTATCCTGAACGCCAATCATGCTTTGGGTAACGGTATAATTGATAATGTATTTGATTTTGTGTATGTTAATCCCGACACATTCGATGCGGCCAACAACCGTAAAATGGTTGATGAAATCGACCGGATTAATGCGCAGATGATAAAAGAAGAACGCGCTTATGTGCTGGTTGCTCCGGGGCGCTGGGGATCAAGCGATCCGTGGCTAGGCATACCCGTAAAGTGGGCAAATATTTCGGCTGCTAGGGTAATTGTTGAGGCCGGTTTGGAAAACTACCGGGTCGACCCCAGCCAGGGTACTCATTTTTTCCATAATCTTACATCATTTCGTGTAGGTTATTTTACTATAAATGCCTTTATAAACGACGGTTATTATAATCTTGAGTTTTTGTCGGGACAACCTGCCGTATTTGAGAACGAACATATCCGGCATGTGCGGTTTGCCAAGCCTATTATCATTAAAATTAACGGCAAGCGAAGTAAAGGCGTTGTATTGAAACCGTAAGATATAACGAATCAATGTAAAAAGCAGGCGGAATTGAAAATCGAATTTTTAAGCGTAAAGTAAAGATTAATAAATAATATATATTAAACAAACAATGAAAAAGATATTATTAATGGCATTTATGCTTATTAACATACAGTCTTATGCGCAGCATAAGAAATATGATAATACGCCAAATTTCTCCAAAGGACGCGCCCATGTTACACTGAACGGAAAATGGGGAGTCATAGATGAAACAGGAAAGGAAGTGATACCTGTTAAATATGATGCGCTTGAATATTTCTATGGCAACAGTTCCATGGCAAAGGCTTCACTAAACGGTAAATGGGGGTTCATTGATAAATTAGGGAACGAAATAATTCCTATAAAGTATGATTGGATTGGTAATTTTTGGAGATCCTTGGCTATGGTTTCATTAGATGGTAAATGGGGACTTGTAGATAATACCGGAAGAGAAGTAACACCTGTTAAATATGCTAAACTCGGAGTTTTTAGTGAAGGTTTGGCTCCGGTTTCGTTAAATGGTAAATGGGGTTTTATTGATGAAACGGGAGAAGAAGTGATTCCTATCAAATATGATGATTTTGAAAGATTTACAGATGGGATCGCCAAAGTTAGTATAAGTGGAAAATGGGGAACTATTGATAAATACGGTACAGAGAAAGGTTTCAGCGAAACTCTTGCAAAAAACCAAGAAGAGCAACCGTCAAACGTTACGCTTGCTGATTCCTACGCACAAAATGCCCCAACTTTCGTAAAATATTTGATAGGTAAAGCGACGTATCGTCAAGAAGACCGTTGTTATTATGTCGAAGTGCCAAATTCCGTCAAATTGAATCTTAAAGAATTAATCAAAAGTTTTGCAGAACTGGAGAATTTGAGTTTGGCCAATTATGCTACTAGTACTGAAATAGTTAATGGAAGAACGTTTGTGTTTAATGGGAAAACGCGATCTAATGTATACAAATATGATTATGTTACAGCATTTACATTCAGGAAAATAAACTGGAAACTTGATGGCCCAGATGCCGGATTGCTGTTGAAAGACAAAAAAAATACCATAGAAAAGTCTGTTCAGGCAGCATTGGAAGCAGGCAAGTTTGAAAACGCCTATTATGTTGCCTATTATCAAGGAATAGAAAAGAGTAAAGTAGCCAAATGGTTGAAAAAACATTCCCAGTTGGTAGTAATAAAAGATGATGATACCAGATTTCAATTTACAACATCGAGAGAAGAGGCTATCTCATATGTTGACAAGAAAAGAAAGTTTGAAGCAGATGTAGCATATAAGAAAAAACTCTTTGCAGACGTAAATGAAAAAGTTTTTAAGAAAAATGGTTCATGGTTTTATACTCTGGAACTTGACAATGTTGATTTAGCTATCGAAACAAAAGAAAAATATCCGGATTTTATTCTTAATTTAGATAGACTTGGTCTAACTGCTTCAC
>JAISFN010000001.1 GCA_031263585.1 Prevotellaceae bacterium
TTCCATAAAATTCATCAGTACTGCACGGCTCCAACCGTTTTTAATGGTCTTTTGAATATAAAAAAGAGCTTCGTGTACAGACTTACATTTGGTAATAATCTGTACATGATGCCCCCAAGGAATTTGAAAAATCGGGTGATTTTCTAATTCGTCAACAATTTGTGGACGAATTATACTTTGTTTGTTATCAGCTTGCTGTAAATCGCTACCAAGTTGGTGGCGATTTGTCGCTTCTAATTTTGCAACAACTTGTTGCAAAATTATATTATTCTGATTATAGAACAGATAAAATTGTTTTATGCTATACAAATTGCGTTCCGAGAATCCACTCATATTCGGAAATTCAGATCGCAATTCTTTACTCAACTGTTCAAAGAAGCCGCTTCCCCAAGCGGCATCCATTTGCCGGACAACAATATCGTGTCCCAAATCCCAATACAGGCGCAACAATTCACTGTTTATCTTTATCGCTGCCTTAATCTGACTTTGGCGAATGCGTTGTTTCAACTCGCCCAGCCACTGTTTATATTCACTATCTTTTATCAACATATTTATAATCCATTAATCCGTAATTTTTAATTGACTAAGGTCGGACGTTATTTGACTTAAACCCCATTTCAGCCAAATGTTGTGCTACTTTCTTTTCAAAACGCGCCACTTCGGCATTTATTTCAGGTAAAGGTTGCTCGTAGCGTTCGGCAATTTCTACAATTCGTTCTGTAATACGTTGACTTACGGTTTTGTAAAGAGCGTAAATGCCTTCGTAAATTGAAGTGTGCCACTTCCGGTTAATGAGTAAGTCCTGAATTTGCGATAGCGTTAGTTCGGCATATTCTGATTTTACTCTTTCATCTAATTGCAGTACAAGGGCTTTTACGATTTTTGTCTTTTCAGCAATTTCCTTCTTCAAAGAGTTTACGGCTTTTGCTGCAATGATGCCTGCCTCATTAGGGGCGTCTTCTTCGCTTTCCTGTTCTGTTAATTCATCCAGGCGGCTTTGCGCTTCATCAATAAACCTTTGTGCCTCATCAACAGCAAGTTTTTCTTCGGCAAGAAATGCGTCAATAATCAGTTCCTTGGGGAGAATTTTGCCGTCCCATCCGTTTTCTTTTTTGCTTACAGAGCCGTCTTTTTTACGGTTTTCACGATAAAAAATTTCAAGTTCCCCGCCTGCCTCATAGCTGTCATTTTTTACGAGGTAAACATCGTCAGCCATTACCGTCTGCCAATATGCAAGTAGAACTTCATAAACATCATGCTTATCAATGAGCTTCACGCCTTCAAATTCAGCAACTATTTTTTCAGCAATCTCCACAATCAAGGTTTTGGGGTCAGTTCCGTAATTGATATTAGACAGTAGTTGATCGGTTGTTTTTTGCCATTTTTCGTAAGCCTGTTCTACTTTTTTACCGTAGTTTTCAAAAGCCGGGTCGTTGTAAATAGTGTCGCGTACAATGTCTTTTTCTACATTCAGTTTATAATAATTCTTTCGAAGCGGAATAAAAAGTTTGTCTTTCAATCCTGCAAACTCACCCCAATAGCGTGAAAGGTCATCTATATCGGAGGCTGGGATTCCGCCGCGAAGATGAGCAGTAATGTCCTGCATATCTTCCTTTGCACCGCTGTCAATATAGCGGGGAATGTTGAGATTGTAATCGTTTTTGCTTTTAATCTCGTCAATCGTTACCATTCTGGAATAACCGGTTTCTTCGATTGCACCGTTGAAAGTGGTAACTATTTTGTAAATATCGCGTTCGCGCAATCGGTTTTTATTGCCGTCTTTCACATAGTCGCGGCTGGCGTCAATCATAAAAATACCTTTTCGCGCCTCGGCGCCCGCTTTGTCAAGTACAATAATGCAGGCAGGAATGCCTGTACCGTAGAAAAGGTTGACAGGCAAGCCGATAATACCTTTAATTAACCCTTTATCTATTATATTTTTACGAATAGCGGCTTCAGCATTGCCGCGAAACAACACGCCGTGAGGCAAAATCACCGCCGCCTTGCCGTCGTTTTTCATCGACTTGATAATATGTAAAAGCCAGGCATAATCGCCGTTCTTTTCAGGCGGCATTGCATCATAACCGGTAAAGCGTTCGTAATCGTGTTCGGCAATCCCATTCGACCAGTTTTTGAGTGAAAAAGGAGGATTTGCCACTACATAATCGAAACGTTTCAATTCGGTATGTTCGTTGTTAAAATATCCGGGAGCAGCAAAAGTATTGTCTGCTTTTATATCACCAGAGGCTCGGTTGTGCAACACAAAATTCATTTTTGCAAGCCCTGCGGTTGTCGTTTCTTTTTCCTGTCCGTAAATAGCAATGGGGCAGGGGGCTTCATCGGCTACTTTTAAGAGTAGCGAACCACTGCCGCAAGCAGGATCGTAGGCGGATTGATCATTGGTCGCTTTGTCAATGCCGATGATTTTTGCCAATACTCGCGACACTTCGGCAGGGGTATAAAATTGTCCTTTGCTTTTTCCGCTTTCGGTAGCAAAGTTGCGCATCAGGTACTCGTATGCATCTCCCAAAATATCGTCTCCGCCAGCGTGGTTGTTTTTAAAGTCAAGTTCTGGACGTTGAAAAATGGAGACAATTCTGGTGAGTTTATCTACCATTTCCTGACCTTTGCCTATTTTCACTTCATCGTTGAAATGAGCATTGTCAATAATACCTTTCAACTTGTTTTCATCGGCAAGTTTGGCAATCACTATATCAATACCCTCTCCTATATTCTTCGCTCCTTTCAGGGCAATAATATCGTCGAAACTGCCTCCATTCGGAATTTCAATTTCTGCATATATTTCACCTTTAAATTTGTCGCTTACATATTTCACAAAAAGCAACGTAAGGATATAATCTTTGTATTGCGAGGCGTCCATACCGCCCCGCAATTCGTCGCAACTTGCCCATAACGATCTGTATATTTCGCTTTTTTTTATTGCCATAAACTTTTATGTATTTGTGTTCTATCAACTAACGACATAATTTATATTTAATCTATCTTTGCGAATAAGTTTTATTTCTGCAATTGTCAAAAATCGTGCAAAGATATGATTAATTTAGCAATTACAATATCAAATTGGCTAAGTTTACATGCAAAACAAAAAACCAGAGACCTACTTTCCTTCGTGAGTCTCTGATTTCTTTGTAGCGCGATCCGGGATTGAACCGGAGACCTCATGATTATGAATCACATCTTAAATCGTTATATTTGCTTTCTTATGTTTTCTCTTAACTTTAATATTGCTGATTATTAGCATAATATAATTTTGCGTTAAATATTTATT
>JAISFN010000185.1 GCA_031263585.1 Prevotellaceae bacterium
AATGGAACATTCCTTAAAACAGGACGTGCAATCGGCATTGTAGGAGCGGGGAATTTCACCTCATCGACCGTAATCCCAATCTTAAAAAAATATCAAGCGCCTGTTAAATATATTGCCAGCGCGGGAGGGCTAACTGCAAAAATTCTTGCCAAAAAAGGTAAAATTACTTACGCCACATCCGATTATAAAACAATATTAAATGATGAAGACGTCGGACTGGTCATAATTACAACCCGGCACAATTTGCATTTTAAAATGGTTATGGAATCTTTACAGGCGAAGAAACATGCGTTTGTGGAAAAACCGTTGGCATTGAATGAAGAGCAATTGTCGCAACTTGTGCGCGTCTATAATGAACAACAGGGGAAGTATGCAGTTACCGTGGGTTTCAACCGGAGATTTTCACCCCTTGCAGTAAAAATGAAAAAAATGTTGGGCACAGGCGCAAAAAATATTGTGGCCACAATGAATGCGGGTTTTATTCCGTCTAAATCCTGGGTACATGATTTGGAAGTGGGAGGTGGAAGGATTATTGGGGAAGCTTGTCATTATATTGATTTATGTACTTATTTAGCAGGATCGCGCATCATTGCGGTCTGTATGAATGCGATGGGAACAAATCCGCAAGAAAATACCGATAATGCATCAATAATTTTGAAATATGAAGACGGTTCAAATGCGGTAATCAATTATTTTTCGAATGGCAACAAGTCTTATGCCAAGGAAAGGGTGGAAGCTTATGCACAAGGGAAAGTACTTATTATAGATAATTGGAGGTCATTAAAAGGATATGGCGTAAAAGGCTTTACGAAAATGACAACAAGAATGGATAAAGGACATCGCGCCCAATTTGGTCAATTAATATCTTTTCTTGAGAATGGCGGGACGCCTTTAATCCCATTTGAAGAGTTAATTAATACCACTAAAGCGTCGTTTGCTGCTATTGAGAGTATGAAAACCGGACAGTGGGTTGTAGTGTAAAAGAACATGTACAGAAAATTTTTATTGATACTGCATACCGTAAAACACTTAAAATTTATTCAAGTGTTTTATCAGTTGTATTATCGTATAAAAAGAAAGAAATCATTTACTCGCTATCTTCCCAAAAAAGATGTTTCATTTCAGAAACTTCGATTTGATATTGATATATGTGCAAAGCGCATTATACTGAGTGAAAATCATTTCGATTTTTTAAATTTGAAGAAAGATTTTGGGAAGAATATTGATTGGAGTTTTCAAGCGTATGGGAAATTATGGAATTATAATCTGCAATATTTTGATTATTTATTTCAGCGCGATATTTCCGATACGGTTAAGATTCAATATTTGAAAGATATAATAACGTCTTTAAAAAATGGGGATATAAGATTGGACGCTTATCCTGTTTCTTTACGAATAATGAACGGTATCCGGTATTTTTCCAATAAGCCTTGTGATAAGGATATTATCATTAGTTTTTATGCGCAATTAGAATATTTGTATTGTCATTTGGAATATCAGATTTTGGGCAACCATCTTATGGAAAATGCCTTTGCGCTATTTATGGGAGGACATGCCTTTAATAATGAAAAGTGGAAAAGAAGAGGGAAAAAACTTTTATGTAGAGAATTAGAGCGGCAGATATTGCCCGATGGCGCCCATTTCGAACTTTCGCCCATGTATCATAAAATTATTTTGTTCCGAATGTTGGAGTTGATGGATTGGTATGGCAACATCGAAAAGCCGGATGCCGATTTTCTTGCATACATTAAAAATAAAGCCACATCCATGCTGAATTGGTTGCACACAATTTCTTTGTATGAAAATGACATTCCTTATTTCAACGACAGCGCAAACAACATAACTTACAGCAATCAACAACTGTTTGGATTTGCCCGCCAACTTAATTTACCAGTTCCAACAACGATTGATTTAAAAGAATCAGGCTACAGGAAATTTGGGAAAAATAAATATCAATGCGTCGTCGATGTTGGACCAATAGGCGCCTCTTATCAACCCGGACATGCACATGCGGATGCACTTTCTTTCGTCCTGTATTATGAAAAAATGCCCTTTTTCGTGGAAACGGCTACTTCTACCTATCAGGAGGGAAGTGTTAGAAACGATGAACGTTCGACGAAAGCGCATAATACCGTTGTTGTCAATGATGACAATCAATCGGAGGTTTGGGCGAGTTTCCGGGTTGGAAGTAGAGCGAATGTAACTATAGAATTTGAACAAAATAACCGGATAGGAGCTTCGCATGATGGCTATAAGCGAAAATACGGAATAACCCATCAACGAAATTTTATATTTGAAAATACTAAGATAAATATTGTCGATACATTATTGAATGATAAAAAGTGTAGAGGAGGAAAGGCTTATTTTCATTTTCATCCGGACAGGAACATTATATTGAATAATAATTGTATCAGCATAGACGACATAGCCCGAATAACCTTTAACGAAGCTCAAAGTGTTGTTCTCGCCGATTATAATTTTGCGGTAGAATTTAATTCGTATAAAACCGG
>JAISFN010000026.1 GCA_031263585.1 Prevotellaceae bacterium
CATCCAATAATCGATTTTACTCCCTCGCCGAAAAACAAGTTTTCTTCGTTCTCCGGTTTACCTGAAATTTTAATCGAAAAAACGTTACCTTTCGATAAAAGACGGATGGCAAATCAGTCTCATATTAACTAGCAGCTTAGTTCCTGTAAGATAACCTGACTTCTGAGGATTGCGTCTCCAACTTATGGTGAGATCAGATAGCCATGTAGTCATTAGTTTCCGATTAGAAACATAGAATTATTACATGGTCCACAGAGCCTGTCCGTTTTCTATATAAAAACGGAACAAAGTTATGGAAAATAAAGAGAGAAACAAGCATAACGAAGCCGTTCGTTTACTTTCAAAGCAGAAAATCCGTGATGTCTGGTACGTCTCGTCTTACAAAGTTTCAATATGCCATTCTCACAGCGTGGGGATATCCATGAGCATCCGTGAGATTTATATTGCCATAAATTTTGAAATCGCGGCGGAAAAGGCTATCTCAGTCGTCCATGTATTCAACACTTTCAGCTTCGGTGTGCTGTCCTGCAAGGAACTGCTGGTATCTTGTGGCGTCACCGATGCGGCGATGGAATCGGCCTCGGTCTATTAGACGACCATTTTCAGCATCATAGAAGGGACAGGAATAAACATTTGCTTTGTAGATTCTACTTATTCCGAAGCGAAGATAGCCCGTCTTCGCAGTTACATGCGCGAACGCGATCATATTGTATAAGACCGTATCTGGCATATCCAGTTTCAAGGTCAAGAGAAAGAATATCCTAAGATTTATACTCAACAACTATCTTTGTTCTAAGTTAATACCTCATCAGCTCTGCTGCGGGGTAGTTTATTTGTGCAGTTTTTAAGAATATGTTTATCCCGATATCAAACAAAAGCTTATTTTTGCAATATAAAATGAAATAAAAATGCCTCAACCGAAAAAAAATAGTGGACCCAAGCTGCCCTGCTCAACTCGGAAACATCGCAAAACACTTATGTTTAACGATAAGGAGATGGCTGTTGTCCAGCACTTTTTTAAAAAATATAAAATACAAAACGAGTCAAAATTTTTCCGCGAGACCATTATCTTTACTATTTTACGTAAAACCGAAAAAGACCATCCCACACTTTTTTAAACCGAAACACCAAGATAGCAAGAGACATAAGTTCGTTTTTTTAACAATATTTCATAATAATTTGCCTATATATTTGACTTTATTGGAAAATACCTATCAAACAAATAATATACTTTTACAGTATTTTTACAATAATAATAACCCTTTAATCATTTAATTATTATGAGAAAAGTCATTTTTTTGGTTTTGTTACTGCTTGTTTCGTGGCAGTTGGCGGCACAGGAAGATTTAAAGTATCAGAAACCCCCAAAAGAAATTCTAGAGCTTGCCGATTTCGAGCGTGCCCCTTCATTATCAATGGATAGTAAAAATAAAAACATGGTTTTTATGTACCGCAGTACATATAAAACGTTGATTGATTTATCCGAAGAAGAAATGAAGTTGGCAGGATTACGTATTAATCCCAAAACAAATATATCAAGTGCAGTTACGTATATTAACAATTTAAAATATAAAGCGCTCCGCGATACTGAAGCCAAACAGGTAACAGACTTGCCCGAAAATCCCAGACTAAGCAATTTTGCATGGTCGCCCGACGAAACTAAAATGGCGTTTACGCATACTACCGATAAAGGTGTTGAATTATGGTATTTTGATTTGAATACCGGAAAAGCTGTTAAACTAACCCAGGATAACTTAAATGCAAATTTAGGCAGCCCTTATAGTTGGTTTAAAGATGGAAACGCAATTCTAGTAAAGGTATTACCTAAAGATAAACCCGCACTAATAAATACGGAGGATGTCATACCTGTTGGCCCTACGGTATCGGTAAGCGAGCAGGGAGCGAAAGCCCAGAACAGAACATATCAGGATTTATTAAAGAACTCGATTGATGAAACCAACTTCGAAACGCTAATTGCTTCGGAATTATATAAAGTAGATTTATCGGGCAATGCATCGGTATGGAAATCGAAAGATTTTTATTCGAGGGTAAGCTTTTCTCCCGATGGTAATTATATAATGATTACGACGATTCACCGTCCTTATTCATACATTGTTCCGTTACAAAGATTTCCGATGTTAACTACAATTTATGATGTATCGGGTAATTTGGTGAATAAGTTCGATGACAAACCGTTAATTGAGATTACTCCGAAGGGTTTTATGGCTACAAATACGGGTAAGCGGAATATATCGTGGCGCGATGACAAACCGGCAACGTTATACTGGGTTGAAGCGCTCGACAAGGGAGACCCCGAAGTAAAAGTTGATTACCGCGATGAAGTGTTTGAAATAGATGCTCCGTTTACCGGAACGTCGAAAAGTTTGGCAAAAACAATCAACCGTTTTCAACACATAATCTGGGGAAATGATAAAACCGCCGTTTTAACGGATTATTGGCGGAATACTCGGAATATAAAAACGTATTTGTTCAATCCGTCCGACAATACCCAAAAACTTGAGATTTTATTCGACCGCAGTTATGAAGACAGGTACGGCGACCCCGGAAACTTCAATGTAAAAAGGAATCAGTACGGACGTTATACCCTTAACATTGATGGGGATAATAGCTATTTAATAGGCGCAGGATACAGTGAAAAAGGGCAATTTCCGTTTGTGGACCAACTGAACTTAAAAACAAAGAAAACCACACGGTTGTATCAGTCGAACTATACTGATAAAAAGTTGGATATAATTTCGATAATGGATGCAAAACTTGGTGAGTATCTGGTTATGCTCCAGTCTCCGACCGAGTATCCTAATTATTTTGTTTTGAATACTAAAAAGAGAATTGCACCCATACTGATTACCCATTTCGAAAACCCATTTAAAGGCATTGCCGGTGTTCATAAAGAGGTTATCAAATACAAACGCCCCGATGGTGTTGACCTGACAGGTACTTTGTACTTACCGGTAGGCTACGATATGAATAAAAAAGAAAAACTACCTATGGTAATGTGGGCATATCCTACCGAATACAAGGATAAAGATAATGCCGGGCAAAACACTACAAATCCCAACGAATTTATATACCCGTACTATGGCTCGCCCATTTACTGGGTAACCCGCGGATATGCCATTTTGGATGATGCTGCTTTTCCCATTGTGGGTGAGGGTAATACTGAGCCTAACGATACGTTTGTTGAGCAACTAGTGGCTAATGCAAAAGCCGCTATTGATGCGGTTGATGCACTAGGTTATGTTGATAGGGCGCGTGTTGCCGTGGGCGGGCACTCGTACGGTGCATTTATGACGGCCAATTTATTAACCCATAGTGATTTATTTGCTGCCGGAATTGCCCGTAGCGGTGCATACAACCGTACATTAACACCTTTCGGGTTCCAGTCGGAAGAACGTAACTACTGGGAAGCGCCACAGGTATACAACATAATGTCGCCGTTCCAAAATGTCGATAAAATAAAATATCCCTTATTGCTTATCCACGGAGCAAACGATAACAATTCGGGTACGTTTACCATGCAAAGCGAGCGGTATTTCAATGCTTTAAAAGGATTTGGAGTGCCTGCGCGTTTGGTATTGCTACCTAAAGAAAGTCATGGATACGCTGCTAAAGAGTCGGTATTACATGTTTTATGGGAACAAGACCAATGGCTTGAAAAATATGTGAAAAATAAAAAATAACATATCAGGCAATAAAAAGAGAAAGAGAAGTCGGACAAATTTCTCTTTCTCTTTTTATACTCCCTTTACTACCTTCCATTGGCGCGGACTTGTAATCCGTGCCAAAACGGATAATATTTTATGGTATTATTCTCGGATTCTTTTATCCGAATGTACAAATATATTCGGATCCGAGTATATAGCATCGCATAAATATATATTTTTGTTTTGCAGTACAACTTTCTGTATTACTAAAAAATGGTATAATGAAAACTTATGCAACATCAAAAGATATAAATAGCCATATCGGAACGCTTAGAAACGAGGGTAAAACCATTGGCTTTGTACCCACGATGGGAGCGTTGCACAAAGGACATCTATCGCTTGTCGAACTCTGTAAAAAAGATTGCGATATAACGGTTGTCAGCATTTTTGTAAACCCTACACAATTTAACGATAAGGGTGATTTGCAACGCTATCCGCATATGCCCGAAACCGACTCGAAATTACTTGAGGAGGCGGGCTGCGGTATCCTGTTTTTACCCGGCGAGCAGGAAATTTACCCGAAGCCTGATACCCGTGTATTCGATTTTGGGCAACTGGACAAGGTAATGGAAGGCGTCCACCGTCCGGGACATTTTAATGGGGTTGCTCAGGTGGTAAGCCGTTTGTTTAACATTATTACCCCCGATAAAGCCTTTTTTGGGCTGAAAGATTTTCAGCAACTTGCCATTATCCGTGAGATGGTGAAACAGTTGCAGTTCCGAGTCGAGATTATAGCCGTACCCATTGTGCGCGATACCGATGGGCTGGCATTGAGTTCTCGTAACATGTTACTGAATGAGGCGCAACGTAAAATGGCTCCGTTAATTGCCAAAACACTTTTCGAGGCACAGAAAAAGGCGGCAAAACTATCGGTAAGTGTGGTAAAACAATGGGTTATTGATACAGTTAACCGGAGCAGCGAGCTGAGTGTGGAGTATTTTGATATTGTGGATTCGCTAAGCTTACAACCGGTACAATCGTGGGATGATGCCGGACAGATATTTGGGTGCATAGCTGTACGTGTAGGGAACATCCGGTTGATAGATAATGTACGGTTGTCTTAAAAAATTTTTATTATTTTTGCCCCAATATATACACATATTATCCATGCAAATAGAAGTTTTAAAATCGAAATTGCACCGCATAACGGTTACCGAGGCTAATTTACATTATGTCGGCAGTATTACCATTGATGAAGATTTGATGGATGTGGCGAACTTGATTGAGAACGAAAAGGTTACCATTGTTAATGTGAGCAATGGCGAACGGCTTGATACTTACGTGATAAAAGGCGAACGTGGCAGTGGCAAAATCGGTATTAACGGGCCTGCCGCACACCGCTGTAAAGTTGGTGATATTGTAATAGTAATGTCGTATGCAACAATGCTTTTCGAAGAGGCGAAAAAATTCAGGCCATCTGTCGTATTCCCCGATACGATAAGTAATAAACTGGTTCGTTAATATTATTGTTCCAGTTTATAACGAATACGTAAAATCCCTTCGGCATAATCGGTTGAAATGATTTTGAACTTTCCAATTTCAGAAGTGTTGCTGACGTGCACCCCAATACAAGGGCATGCATCGTAGTCACCAATACTGATAATGCGTATAATATCGCCGGCTTCATCGGGCAGCTTTGACAAATTAAAACGTTTCTGAGCTTCTGTACGGCTAATCATCAATTCGGTTACGCTTAAATGTTGCGAGATAACGTCATTAACCTTATTTTCGATAGTGTTTATTTCTTCGGGTATTAAATTTCTGTCGAAACGGTAATCACATTTTGACTTTTTCTTTTCGATATGGTTCCGTACCGACCGGTCGCAATTAAACATCCGCACCATTGTCTGGTTTAAAATATGTTCGGTCGAGTGCATCGGTTCGTAGTAACTTTTCTTGGTTTTATTCAGCACGTTATCCTGTTCCATGTTGTTGTTTTGGTTAAAAATCGGAGGCTAAAGATATATAATCTTTCAAATAGTTGAACCTTCATAGCCTCTAGTCCGGTACAGATTTGGGTAATGTTGTAAAAAGTATGCCAACATAAAAAATTGGCAATCAGGGCAAAAGCGTTATTTTTGTTTTGTAGAGATAGAAATTACACTTTACTGTCCTACTTGTCACAGTACAAAGATAAAAAGAAACGGCAGGAAACCGTACAAAAAACAGAATTATTTGTGTAAAACATGTGGCCGCCAGTTTATCGGCGGCCGCGCATTGAAGTACAAAGGCTGTCATTCTTCCCTGACACAAAAGATATTATTGATGCTTGTCCGTGGTATTGGCATTAGAGGCATATCTGTTATTTAGCATGTTAGCATAAAGAAAGTATTGCCGGTTTTGCTTCGTTCCAATCATCAAATCAAACCCAAACAGGAGTATTATGATTGTTTGGAAGTTGATGTGTTTTGGACTTACGCCGGTAACAAAAAAATAAAGTCTGGTTGATTTATGCTTACCACCTTACCGCAGACGGGATTGCGGGTTATGTTTGGGGCAAGCTCAATTACAAAACAGCAAAAAAGTTACGCGGCAAATTGAAGGCTCACCTGCAAAACCCTGTGTTTAGGCATAAAGCTTTGATAGCCGGAAAAGAAAAAAAGGAATATCAAGAACTCCCCTGAGTTCTGCCCTGAACGATTTGATTTTTGAGTTGAAAG
>JAISFN010000064.1 GCA_031263585.1 Prevotellaceae bacterium
AGGGTTTCGCAAATATGCTTATTCTTTTTATATCCACAAAATTGCACTGTCAAAAAGTATGGCGATACTAACTGCCTCTTGCTATCCTATGCACAAAACCATCCCGCGCCGAGTATAATAACTCATACCATCCATGAAGAATCTATTTTTATACTTATGCAGTATTGCCTTAGTATTCGTTTCAAGTTGCAACAGTAAAACGGAAGTAAACGATTTAACCCCCTATCACGGTATTTGGGCGAATATCGATTGTGAACTAGTTCAAACAGATAAGTATACTTTATTTTTTAACCGTAACGGAAATACAATATCCGTTATACTCAGGCAAAACGAACGGGTTGGCGATACAGTTTTCTCTAATTTCATAGCAGGCTATGTTTTTGATAAAGAGACTAAAAAATACGAGAGCTTAGTTTATAAAGATGATGAAAAAAGAATAACGATAACCGAATATTTCAGATTGAAAGACGGGAAACTGGAATTTACAAATAACAAGCAAGCCATAACGTTACAATTAATTGAAAAAATTGATATTTGCTCCGCCTACGAAATGCCGCTTGCTAGCGCCGATAACATTGGCGAATGCCTGCAAACATGGCAACTGGGTTCATGGGGTTTTAACCCTGACCCTAACAATACTTGTGTCGAAATACGGGCAAACAGGCATGTGTATGTATTCTTGGGCAACCAATATACGGTATATTGCCGGGCAGCCCGCCAACGCAATAATAATAACGGAACTGTATTCGACCAGAATATCCGTTTAATGGCAAACCCCAACGAATTTACGGTTTACATGGCTAAGGACAATTTTAAAACTTTATCGGAAGAAGTTATTATTAACGATTCGTTATTTAAACCCGATGAATGCCACTTTATTGATGACGGCAGCATATACTGGTCGCTGATTGCATTTAGCGCCGACACGATTAATATAAATGGATGCGGCGAAACTTACACCTATACCCGCCCTGCGATTGATAGCAAATCCATTACCGAGTGGTTTAAATATCATGCTTATTAACAATATAATATTAAAAAATTAGGATCGCCTCAATTGCATAATTTAAAATATGACGTTATATTTGCGTACCATATTTGTATGTATTTTAAATATATAGGATAGGTCGATGGTCGAGAAAAATAACAAAAACACCGGCTTGTGTATAAAATAGAAAAAGAATTGGCAATTGTTCTAATTATTTATGTATGTGTATATTATTATGGGAAATGATTTTGTAATTTTTATACAAAAAACAGGCGCAAAATAACACATTGCACTTGTTAATTAATATTTAATACCCAACCTTTACCATATTGTCATTGCCTTCGGCGAGCTCTCAAGCCCGGCCATGAACGAAATGAATAGTCTGAAAAATAGGTACTTCGTTTCACTCAACATGACAACTTGATGACAGTTTAGTATAGATATCCATTGAGTTAACATTGAATATCGCATCCCTCGCACCGCGTAAGTTCGCCCCGCAAGCGTTTGTTTACAAGGTCGGCCACACGTTCGCGCAGTATTTCAAGGTTAAGCTTTTGCAAAACATCGTATACAAAGCCAAAAAGTTGCAACATGCGAGCCTCTTTTTCACCTATACCCCGCGAACGCATATAAAACAGCGCTTCCTCATTCAATTGCCCCACCGTTGCGCCATGTGTACATTTTACATCGTCGGCATAAATTTCGAGTTGGGGCTTGGTGCACATCTTGGCCTCGTAAGATAATAATAAATTGTTATTCTGCTGAAAAGCCTGCGTCTTCTGTGCATCCTGACGAACCAGTATCCGTCCGTTAAACACGCCTACCGACTGTTCATCTATAACCGACTTAAACAGTTCATTACTCCGACAATTAGGTACGACATGATCAATAAATGTGTAATTATCTATGTGTTGTTTTTTATCGGTAAGCGACAGGCCGTACGTGTGATTTTCGCAGTGTTCGCCTTCAAGCCGCACATTGATATTGTTACGCACCAACCCGCCATGCAGGGTAATCGTATGCCCATTAACAACGCTTTGCGACTGTTGCACCACATAATCCGACGATACATGCACTGCCCTGTTATGTTCGTTTTGCATACGCACCAACTCAACATTAGCCAACTGCCCAACAGCCATTTCGCTAACACAATTGCTTAAAAACTTGGCTGCCGACAAAGTATGGTCGCATATTAATACTTTTGCCTGTGCATTTTCATCAAAAACAAACAGGTTACGGTATTGGATAAACGTATCTTCGCTATTAATCAGCAAATTTATAATCTGTATCGGTTTTTCAAGCGCCGCATTTTTAGGGAAATAAATAAACACTCCGTCCTGAGCAAAAGCCGTATTAAGTGCAGTTACACCATCATTGGCATTATCGGCATATTTATTATAGTACTGGCGTACAAGCTCAGGATATTTACGCGATGCCTCGGCAAAACTCCCCCAAATAATACCGTTTTTATTTTTGAGCTTTTTATCTCCGTAATAAAAACCGTTTAATGTATATATCTTGTAGGTATCCAAATCAGGCACATTACATTTAAAAATATCTACAGGTTGAAAATTAACGGTTTTTGGTGCAAAATAGGTCTCGTAGTCCTGTTCAAAAGCACTTTTTAAATTGGTGTATTTATATTTTTCAACTTTTTTATCGGGTATTCCGAGTATTGTAAAACTCTCAATAGCTTCGCTCCGGGCTTGGTTCACAAAATCGGCTGCTCCATCCTGCAATAATTCCAGAGTGTTGATATATAAATTGACGTACTTGTTATCAATATTTTTATTCATAAGCCTCCCCCTCCTTTCTGAAAAAAAGGGTTTCTTTTTAATTTTATCGAATTAACTTATTTGCATATTAAACAGATTATCACATTGATTTCAACCAGTCGTAACCTTTTTCTTCGAGTTCTAATGCCAATTCCTTGCCTGCCGATTTAATAATGCGTCCGTTGTATAAAACATGCACACGATCGGGAGTGATATAATCAAGCAAACGTTGATAATGCGTAATAACAATAATCGAATTTTCGGGAGTTTTCAATTTATTTACGCCATTAGCTACAATACGCAGGGCATCAATATCCAACCCGCTGTCGGTTTCATCCAGTATCGCTAATTTGGGATCGAGCATAGCCATCTGAAAAATTTCGTTCCGTTTTTTCTCCCCTCCCGAAAAACCCTCGTTTACTGAACGACTTGTTAATTTCGGATCGATTTCGACTAAGGCCATTTTCTCGCGCATCATTTTCAAAAATTCCGATGCACTTAGCGGTTCCAATCCGTTATATTTACGATGCTCGTTCACCGCAGCTTTCATAAAATTAACATTACTGACACCCGGTATTTCAACCGGATACTGGAAGCTCATAAATATACCCGCACGGGAACGCTCTTCAGGTGACATTTCCAGTAAATTTTTACCTTCAAAAATAACTTCGCCACCCGTAACCTCATACCGCTCGCGTCCGGCGAGTACCGAAGCCAACGTACTTTTACCCGAACCGTTAGGCCCCATAATAGCATGTATTTCACCTGCTTTTATATCCAGATTAATCCCTTTTAATATCTCTTTGCCTTCGATACTGGCCTGTAAATTTTTTATTTGCAACATACTATGTTTATTTTGACTATTTGTTGAATTGTTTATTTGAAAAATCAAATAAACAAATAAGTATATCAACAAATCTACATTATATTATTTGTTATACTTATACATTTTCTTCCATTCGTATAATCCGTATACGGCATTAAATATCAGTATACCATACAAAATAGACATGAATACAGCGCCCGATGCGGCATAAAGTACGGTAGCTATAATATCGACTACAATCCAGATTATCCAGTTTTCAATTTTCTTTTTCGCAATCATAAACTGGGCTACAACACTGGCCACAAGTATAAATGCATCGACATATGGATATTGAGCTTCGGCGAATTCGTTAGCCAAAAATGCCGGAGGATTACTAACAAGCAAACCCCAAAGCAATGTGCCTACTACAATAATACCCGCAAAAAGCAAATAACTATTGTTTTTATACCGGCTTACTTTCAGTTGATTTTTCTCATTTTCTTTGCCTTTCTTCGGCCGAGTCCATTGATAATAACCGTACACGTTAAAACTGAAAAATATAACCTGCAATGCCATTGATGAATACAGGCGAGCCTGATAGAAAAAGAAAAACGATAAAGTTGTACAAATTATCCCCAACGCAAATGTTGCTATGTTAGCACGGGCTGCAAATATAATACATGCTAAGGTCAGTACCGTGGTAACGGCTTCGAGATAACTTAACGGATAACCGAAAACGCTTACCATTATCGTATCTATTTTAAACAGGTCTATCAGCCAATCCATATGCTTCCTCACTAAGGGCTTACTATATCTATATGATTAATAATTTATACAATTTATACACTATCTCTTTATCTCTATTTTCCTCTATTTTGGAGAGGGTCAGGATGAGGCCTATCCCACACTAGCTTCAAGACTGATTTGAAGTAATTTTTGTGCTTCAACAGCAAACTCCATAGGCAATTGGTTCAGTACTTCTTTAGCATATCCGTTAACAATCAGGCCAACGGCATCCTCGGTACTTAAACCGCGTTGTTTACAGTAAAAAATCTGGTCTTCGCCTATTTTCGAAGTGGTTGCCTCATGTTCGACCACTGCCGTGGGATTTTCCACCTCGATATACGGAAACGTATGCGCCCCGCAACGGTCGCCTAACAAAAGGCTGTCGCACTGCGAAAAGTTACGAGCATTTTGTGCGCCTTTCATCATCTTCACCAGGCCGCGGTAGCTATTCTGGCTTACCCCCGCCGATATACCTTTCGACACAATACGTCCGCGGGTATTACGCCCAATATGAATCATTTTAGTACCGGTATCTGCCTGCTGGTAGTTATTGGTAAGCGCCACCGAATAAAATTCAGCCGACGAATTATCGCCCTTCAGTATGCAACTTGGATATTTCCATGTAATTGCCGAACCCGTTTCAACTTGCGTCCACGATAGTTTGGCATTATCGCCCTTACAAATTCCGCGCTTGGTAACAAAATTATAAATACCGCCAACTCCGTTTTTATCACCTGGATACCAGTTTTGTACCGTAGAATATTTTACCTCGGCATTACGCATAACAACAATTTCGACAATAGCTGCATGCAACTGGTTTTCATCACGTCGCGGCGCTGTACATCCCTCAAGATAACTTACATACGAACCCTCGTCGGCAACAATTAGTGTACGCTCGAACTGCCCCGTATTTGCCGCATTAATACGGAAATAGGTCGATAGTTCCATAGGGCAACGTACGCCTTTCGGAATGTAGCAGAATGATCCGTCGCTAAATACAGCCGAATTTAACGATGCAAAATAATTATCGGTAATAGGCACTACCGAACCCATGTACTCGTGTACCAAATCGGGATAATCGCGCACAGCTTCGCTAAACGAGCAAAAAATAATACCTTTTTCAGCTAACGTATCTTTAAACGTGGTTTTAACCGATACGCTATCCATGACAACATCAACGGCATACCCCTCAACACTGGCCAGTATTTTCTGTTCATCCAAGGGTATTCCCAGCTTATCGAATGTGGCTTTTAGTTCGGGATCGATTTTCCCGTCTTTTATAAAGTTTTCATTTTGTTTAGGGGCTGCGTAATAAATAATATCCTGATAATCAATATCGGGTATATTTAAATGTGCCCAATTGGGCATTGTTTTCGTAAGCCAATGGCGATAAGCCTTTAACCTGAACTCCAACAACCAGTCGGGTTCCTTTTTTTTTAGAGAAATAATGCGAATAACATCTTCATTTAGTCCTTTTTGTATGGTTTCAGTTTCGACATTTGTTACAAAACCGAATTTATATTCGCTCGAGGTTGCATCGTTTAATATTTCGTCCTGTTCGCTCATAATCTTTTTCCAAATCTATCTATATCCTGTAAAAACAGGCGCATAGCTTTTTAGTTTATTGTAATTTATCTCTCAAAGATAAGGTTTTTTAACAGAAAAACAGAACGAATCGTATTTATCTGTCTATAGATAAAATCTATAAACCTGTTTATAAGCCTATTAGCCATTAAATTGAATAAGGATTTAAAGAACAAAGACTTTATGAATTGAAAAATGGTACCATGTACCAAGACACACTACACACGAGTTTTTTAATATGCTAATGTGTGAATGGTAAAGTATGATGTACAAAATGTTGATTTGTTTATTTTCCAATTAAAGATTAAGAGTCTGTCTAAAATTTTAACAAATAAAATACTGGCAATCAATTGATTATTTGGCAATTATTTCGTATCTTTATGTTGTTCAAGACATTAAAGATTCGTGACACATTATCCAAGTAAGCTCACCGAAAGCCAGTATCGTACAATTTTAGGCATAATCGGTGAACGACGCAAGCGCAAACGTTCATTGAAAGATATTTTTGATGCTATTTTCTACCTTCTCAAGACGGGTTTTCAG
>JAISFN010000066.1 GCA_031263585.1 Prevotellaceae bacterium
CTACGCCGTCCTTTTTGCCGTCTTTGTAACTGCGTTCAAACTCTACTTTTCCGCTACGGTAGTAGTTGGCGTGCGTTCCCGTTCCTGCCGTGTAATTGCCTTCGCCCTCTTTCTCGCCAGTCTCGTACCAGTATATTGTTTTGCCGTTATACAGGTCGTCTTTATAAGCTATTTCATATTTGGGTTTCCCACTTTCGTAATAAGCTTTTTCTACGCCGTCCTTTTTGCCGTCTCTGTAACTGCGTTCAAACTTTACTTTTCCGCTACGGTAGTAGTTGGCGTGCGTTCCCGTTCCTGCCGTGTAATTGCCTTCGCCCTCTTTCTCGCCGGTCTCGTACCAGTATATTTCTTTGCCGTCCAGCAGGTCGTCTTTATAATTTACTTCATATTCGGGTTTCCCACTTTCGTAATAAGCTTTTTCTACGCCGTCCTTTTTGCCGTCTCTGTAACTGCGTTCAAACTTCACTTTTCCGCTACGGTAGTAGTTGGTGTGCGTTCCAGCGCCTGCCGTGTAATTGCCTTCGCCCTCTTTCTCGCCGGTCTCGTACCAGTAAATCTGTTTACCGTCTTTCGATTCGCCCGGAGCGATATAATTTTCTTCATATTTGGATTTCCCGCTTTCGTAATAGCCTTTGACAAGTCCCCGTCGTGCATTGGTATATGAAGCGCCTGCTTTATGGCCTGTTTCGGCAAGTTTTCCGCTTTTGTAATATTTTTTATACAGATATTCCTTGCCAACGACTTCGATTTCTTCGGTAAGACCGCCTTCCTTGCTGAAATATTTTATGCGGGTCGGGTCGGAACACGCTTCGATCTTGTCTTCTATTTTTTCTTTTGTCCAAATATCCGACATTTCCGCTATTGTTTCCTCGTTAATAATATAATAACTTTCACTTAAAACAGCGCCGTTATCATAATAACGTTTACTAACAAAGTTTGTAGTACTTCCTTTTTCGTAAGCACGTTCCACTTTGATTTTCCCATCAGGAAAATATTCTTGTTTTAATTTGATTTCCTGCGCCGTCAGCGCAATCACACTATACATAAAAACGACTGAAAACAAAAACGTTTTTGAAAAACTCCGTTTATGGCTTTTCAGATTCACCCCGTTTTTTTGAATGGTTTCTGTTTCCATTGCACTGTTTAAATTTTCGTTGTGTTGTTGCATAATGTTTTATAGTAGGTTGTTTATAAAGTTTGCTCCCGAATATGCAACCACACGAAAAAAGCGTGAAACTGCCCGTTGATTGCTTATTTACTAATACTGGCTCTGGAAAACCATTGTGTCTAAATAAGCGCGAACAATTCACGCCTTATGAGCGTGAACCTTCGCAAGCTTATTATCTGACACTAGTTGAAATTTTCCAGACTTCGTATTAGTGAGAATAAGAGCGTGAGCTCAACTATTTTTTAATCAATATGATTTCTATCCGTACATTCTTTTGCCGCTTTAATTTGGATGCTACAAAGATAGTATATTTTCGTAAATTTCAGCGTAATCACCCTAAGATGGCGGTTGAATTTTCGTTTTTCACATCTTCATCCCCCTTTTCTTCGCGGCTCCTGCCTTACCCTGATTCCGATGCTTTTCTGAAACTCCCTGTACTTTTGCCTGAAGCGCTCCAGAATATTTATTCCGTCGAGGTTCAAACGAAGTTTATTCGGGTTGTTCGGTTCTTTTTCAAGTTTCAGGTTTATTTTTTCTACTATAAACTTTTGCCTGCGCTTAGGCAAAAATAAAGAAAAGGATTTTGCTGTCAGGGTTTTACCCGCAAGCAACACCTTAATGGATTCAACGGCAAGCCCGGCCTTCCGGCAAAATCGGCTATGTCGACAAATTAACGTTTTACGCTTTACAACTAAGCATTGGCACACCGGCACACCGACGCATCAGCACATCAATAAATTGGCATACCAGCACGCTAATATTTAGCGTACGATACGATTTTATCCATGCTTTTACGTATTTTAGTCCGGATTTCATCTTTGGCCGCATAACCTAACGATAGGATTAATTCAACCCTTTTTGACGATGGAATGTTTAATAATTTTTTCACTTTTTTCTCATCAAACCAGCCCATAATGCAAGCGCCTAAATTTTCGGCGGTAGCTTGTAAACAAAAATGGGCTACGGTAATACCAATATCCATAATGGTATAGGGCTTATCTTTCAGTATAGCGCCTAATTTTGAGGTAATGTTGGGCGACTCTCTCACAACAACTAGCAACACCGGCGCTTGCCTTGCAAATTTATTGAACCCCAATACTGCCGAAGCTGCCGCTTTTGCTATCTCGGCATGCAGTTCGGGTTTATCGGCTTTGTTTATTACAATAAACTTCCAGGGCTGCGCATTGCAGGCCGACGGGGCGATGCGCGCAGCCTCAAGGCAACGTTGAAGTTTTTCGATTTCAACCAGCTTATCGGTATAAGCGCGCACGCTTTGCCGTTTATTCATCAATTCTAATAAATCGTTTGCAGTCATGGTATTCAATTTTAGAGCAAAGTTACTATCTATTTTTAACTTTTTTGACGGGATAATGTTCTTTATACAGTTGCACCGATTGTAATTCTATTATCCTATTGTTTATCATTTGTTTGTTATCTAATTTAGTGATAAACAAATAATTTGTATCTTTGTGCGAATTTTTAGCGGAAAAATTATGTCATATAATCTTTTAAAAGGGAAGCGCGGTTTGATTTTCGGCGCTTTAAACGATAGGTCAATTGCATGGAAAGTAGCCGAGCGCACTTATGAAGAAGGAGCCGCTTTTGTACTGACAAATACTCCCGTATCAATACGTTTGGGAGATATTGACAAACTAGCAGAAAAATGTAATACGATAGTGATTCCTGCCGATGCTACCAAAATTGAAGATTTAGAGAATCTGGTACAAAAAGGAGTGGAGCATTTAGGCGGGAAGTTCGATTTTGTGCTTCATTCAATCGGGATGTCGCCGAATGTGCGTAAAGGTCGGATGTACGACGACCTGGATTACGGTTATTTGCAGCAAACATTGGATATTTCGGCAATATCGTTTCACAAAGTATTGCAAACCTGCCGTAAGTTCGATGCCATCGGGGATTGGGGTTCGGTAGTGGCGTTGTCGTATATTGCCGCCCAACGCACGTTGTACGGATATAACGACATGGCCGACGCCAAAGCCATGCTGGAGTCGATTGCCCGCAGCTTCGGCTACATATATGGCCGCGAAAAAAATATCCGTATAAATACTGTATCGCAGTCGCCGACTATGACAACCGCCGGTAGCGGCGTGATGGGTCTCGATAACCTGATGGATTTTGCCGAACGTATGTCGCCGCTGGGTAATGCAACAGCTGAGGAATGTGCCGACTTTATTATAACACTGTTTTCGGATTTAACCCGTAAGGTTACCATGCAGAACTTATATCACGATGGCGGATATTCGAGTATGGGCATGAGTTTTCAGGCGATGAACATATATAATGAAGGTTTGGAATATCAGGATGTTAAGAATGATAAATCGAAAAAGAAGAAAAAATAGTTTTTTCGATTTTGAATGTTTTATTCGGAAATCTTTTGACAGGTTTCCGATTTTTTTGATTAAATATGCTTACATTTATCCAGCTGTATTTCTAAATAGATTCAAGAATCAAGATACAAGAATCAAGATTTTATATTGCTAAAAATAAGGCATATAACTGCATATATAACTTAAATATTTAGTAGGCTTAAATATAATAAAAAAATTTGGGGAGGCATGAAGCAAATAATTACTTTTACATTCGTAATATTGTTATTTTTAGGGCTTACTGCACAAGCACAACACCATGACAGTGTAAGTTCTTTTATACCAGATAAAACCGATGCCAAAATTAAAAATGCGTTTGTACAGGCCTCTTTGTTTTTCCCGATAGGAACATCGGGCAGGGCAAGTCCGAATTATCATTATAACTTATCGCTGAATATAGCAGAGGGAGTAACCGGCGGAATTAGGGGTGTTGAGCTTAATGGTTTGACCGGCATTAGCCATTATATAAACGGAGTACAAATTAACGGATTAGGAGCCGCCAACGGTGAAGTAAAAGGTTTGCAATTAAGCGGATTGATTAGCGGAACCAGCCATTTAAGCGGATTGCAAATTAGCGGCCTTGTTGGGCTGGCTAATAATGTCCGAGGGATTCAGCTAAATGGCGTACTGGGTTTGGCAAATAAATTAGAAGGCTTACAAGTAGCTGGTTTTGTAAATATTACAAAAAGCGTACAAGGCATGCAGCTTGCAGGGGCTTTAAATCGCACAAAATCGTTGCGTGGCTTACAGATTGCTATTGTTAACGTTATTGATACCGTAAGCTCCGGAATACCTTTAGGTATTGTAAATATTGTGCAAAAAGGAGGGTACTCGCAATGGGAGTTGTATACATCGGACATTGTGAATATCGGGGTTGGTTATAAATTAGGAATTCGTAAATTTTACAGCATTTACAGTGTCGGATTTAATTTTATCGAAGACCGTCTATTTTCGGCAGGATTCGGGTTCGGCTCAAACTGGGTTATCAGTAAGAATAAAAAGTATGAATTTCAACCCGAACTGCTTAATTATTTTTATTTCCCGACCGATTTTAAAACTATCCGTTTTACCAGTGCAACGCAATTAAAGTTAGGTTTTGTCCGAAATTTCGGGAAAGTAGGCGTATACCTTGCCCCATCAGTTTACGTATCTATCATGGACAAAAAAGACGGAATTTACGACTATAAAATATCGCCGGTTAGAGCGGTACATAAGCGCGAAAGTTCGGACAATAAACTATCGATAGGCATAGGTTATACGGTTGGCATAAGCTTGCAATAAAAATATAATTTCACACAAATATTAAAACCGATATAACACATTATAAATAATGTGATTATATATTTATGTTTGGAATTAGTAAATTTGAATAGCGATCAATTTATTTCATTTAACCATCTATAATTTCAGCGGCAAATCTTTCATTTCCTAACTCATAGAATAGCGCTTTGTCCTTCTTCTGAATACAGCTAAGAAATGTCTTATCTTTCCATTGTACTATTGCAACTTTCAACAGTATGTGTTTCTGCTTTGCTTTGAACTAACTTCTCGGCAAATACGATTTCGTTATAAAACTTCCATTAATCGCTTGCCTCTATGCCAATGCTCTTTGCTTTATGCTTTTCCAGAGTCTAAAATATAGTTTTGTATTTCTGTTTCTCACAACCTTATCAATGTTTTGACGGGCATCTCTATCAACGCCATTCAAAATCAATCGGTAGTTTTTTTATTGTCGATATATGTACGCTTTTCATCCAAGTACATTATCATTCAGCGATCTGGATTGCGTATTCTTTCTAATTGCCTGCCATATTTCTTTATCCAATTCATAACACTCTTGGCTTACTCCTAATAAGCGTGCAATAAAATGAAATCCTAAACCTTCAAAATACATAAACAAGGCAATACGGCGTTTATTCTCTTTTTTTGAGGATAAGAATACTCTTGTGTATAATTATAGCTCCAGTCTTTGCTTTTATAACGCTGAAGCCCTTTTAATAATCCCTTTTTTCTTTTCCGATTGGCAATCAGCGCTATTCATATCGTATTTTCTTATAAAAATAGAAAAGTTATCCAAAATTATCAAATCCTTATGTTTTATTTTTTTATCGAAAATAAGTTTATTATTTTTTGTATTACTGAAAAAATATTTATATTTGCGCATTGAACCCCCTGAATGGGGTTGTTTAATTATAAAGAAGAGAGGAGAGATCGGGCTCAGTGAAACTCTGGCAACCTTCCTTTTAATAAAGGAGATGGCGCTAAATCCCACCCCGTAAGGGAACTATAATTAAAACAAAATGACAAGCTACATTTTACATTCATTTATCAATACAATTCACGTCGGGCGAATGCGCGCCTAGCAGCGCTCAATTTACAATTCCATATTTAAAACATGGCAATTCTGCCGTTACGATAATTTATTACTACGCTAGTATCATAATTATCTGTTAATAATCAATTTTTTAAGACTTTGGTTAACGTTATTGCTTAACCATTTAAGGCTATTATTATGAAATTTGAAACTTTACAAATACATGCAGGGCAAATTGTCGATCCTGCAACACAGGCTTGCGCAACGCCAATTTATCAAACTGTATCGTATGCATTTAAAAATGCGCAACATGGGGCAAATCTTTTTGAATTGAAGGAAGCCGGAAATATATATACCCGTATGATGAACCCGACATCCGATGTGTTTGAGCAACGGATTGCAGCGCTCGAAGGCGGTATCGGAGCATTAGCCTTATCATCGGGGCAGTCGGCTGAATTTGTGGTTATCAATACACTGGTGAAAAAGGGAGAAAATTTTGTAACAGCGCCATTTTTATACGGCGGTACACATACATTATTTTCGGTATCGTTTGCACGCTTCGGTATAGAGGCCAGGTTTGCCAAAAGCGAACGTGCGGAAGACTTTGAAGCATTAATTGACGAGAATACAAAAGCTTTATACGTAGAGTCTATCGGTAATCCGGGTTATATCGTACCCGATTTCGCAGCTTTAGCAGCCTTGGCAAATAAATATGGCATACCTCTTATTGTGGATAATACTTTGGGAGCGGCAGGTTATCTGGTTCGTCCATTGGATTTTGGAGCGCATATTCTTGTGGAATCGGCAACCAAATTTATTGGCGGGCATGGTACGGCAATGGGAGGTATAATTGTCGATGGAAGAACCTTTAATTGGGCTAACGGCAATTTCCCTGATTTTACCGAGCCCTCGGCAAGTTATCATGGGTTGAGGTTTTACGAAACGTTTGGCAATTCGGCTTTTATTGTCAAGGCGCGGGTAGAGTCGTTAAGGGATTTCGGGTCATGCCAGTCGCCGTTCAATTCGTTTTTATTATTGCAGGGCATTCAAACCCTGTCGTTACGTATGGAACGCCATTGTTCAAATGCTTTTGAACTGGCGCAATGGCTGCAAAAACAACCGTTTGTTGATAAAGTAATTTATCTAGGATTGGATAATCACCCCAGTCACCAATTAGCAAAAAAATACATGAAAAACGGTTTTGGCTCAATGATATCATTCGAAATAAAAGGAAGCAAACAGCAAGCTAGCCGGTTTACCGATAATTTAAAACTAATTACACAGCTTGCTAACATGGGTGATACCCGAAGCCTTATTGTACAACCCGCAGCTACTACACACCAGCAAATGAGCGAGGCCGAACAGTTAGCTGCAAGTGTTACGCCTAATCTTTTGCGTTTATCGGTAGGTATTGAGCACATCGACGACATTAAGGAAGATATTTTACAGGCAGCATATAAATTATGCATTGATAATTAGCGATTTGTATAAATTGTATACGTATATTTTAAGTAAGTAATTCTATGCAAAAACATACATATATACATAATGAGCCGCTTATACTTGAATCGGGCGATTGTTTGCCCCGATTGGAAATAGCTTATCATACTGCCGGGAGATACGATTCTACGGTCAATAATGTCATTTGGGTATGTCATGCACTAACTGCCAACTCCGATCCATCGGACTGGTGGAAAGGTATGGTGGGCGAAGGTAAGTTTTATAATCCGGCAGAGCATTTTATTATATGTGCCAATATAATTGGCTCTTGTTACGGTACTACCGGGCCTTTATCCGTTAACCCTGGCGGCAATGAAGCGTATTACAACAATTTTCCATTAATAACTATCCGGGACATGGTAAAAGTCCATGAGGTATTGCGCCTGCATTTGGGCATAAAACACATACACACATTGATAGGCAGTTCGATAGGAGCCTTTCAGGCATTGGAATGGAGTATTATTCAACCTGATATATTTGACTATATGATATTTATTGCTTCAGGTTGTAAAGTTAGTCCGTGGTTTACAGCGTTTAACGAGTCTCAACGGGCTGCAATACGTACCGACAGAACATTTTTCAGTCGTCAACCCGATGGAGGTCTACAAGGTATGGAGGTTGCACGGTCGATAGCTTTATTAAGTTACCGCAGTTATTCGGGCTATAATTCGACTCAGCAAGAAGAAGATACTGATTTTATAGAAGCTGTTAAAGCCTCGTCGTACCAGCGTTATCAGGGCGAAAAACTTGGTAGGCGATTTAACGCTTATTCTTATTATTCGCTAACACGGAGTATTGACAGCCACAATGTGGGGCGAGGCAGGGAAGGCATAAAAAAGGCTCTTGCACAGGTAAAAGCGTATACATTATTAATAGCTATTTCGTCGGATATATTATTTCCTCCTGAAGAAATGGAGTTTATGCATCGGCATTTACTCAAATCCGATTATTGTTGTATTCATTCGGCTTTCGGGCACGATGGTTTTTTAATCGAATACAGGCAACTGCAACAAGTTATTTATGAGTTTTACAAAAACAATCAACTATAATGAAAGTACTGAAATTCGGAGGAACTTCGGTAGGCTCCGTAAACAGCATATTACAAATTAAGCAAATCATTAAAAATGAATCTACTCCCTTGATTATAGTTGTATCGGCAATGGGCGGAGTAACCGACCGGTTGATAGATATAGCCTATAAGGCCGCACAGGGCAATGCCGCTTACGAGGGAATGTTTAACCATATATTGAAACAACATAGGCAAACAATTGAAGGTGTAATTGATGATGTAAAAATAAAAATCAGTGTGCAAAAAATAGTAAATGAACTTTTTTGCGAACTTGCCAACTTATATCGCGGAGTATTTTTGATAAGGGATTTATCGAACCGTACATTAGATACTATTGTAAGTTATGGAGAACGCATATCGTCGGTAATAATGAACCATGTACTTAAAGGCTCTGAATTGATTGATGCACGGTTATTTATTAAAACCGAATTCCGCTATAATAAGCATATTGTAGATATGCCGTTAACTAACAGGCTTATTGCTAAATATTTTGATCAACCTGCTGAAATAACCGTTGTACCAGGTTTTATATCGAGCAGTAAACAAAATGATGAGACAACTAATTTGGGTCGTGGAGGTTCCGATTATACGGCATCGCTGCTTGCTGCTGCTTTGGATGTCAAAGCGCTGGAAATATGGACAGATGTGGATGGTTTTATGAGCGCCGATCCTAAATTAATATCGCAAGCGTATGTGATTGAAAACTTGAGCTATGTTGAAGCCATGGAATTGTGCAACTTTGGCGCTAAAATTATTTATCCGCCGACAATATATCCCGTATATAATAAAAATATACCGATAAAAATAAAAAATACATTTAATCCCAATGCCAGGGGCAGCTTTATTGTAAACCATAAGCATGGGAATGACAAACAGATAATTAAAGGAATATCATCTATAAACGATACGGCGCTTATCACCGTCCAGGGCCTGGGCATGGTAGGCGTAATCGGCGTAAATTACCGCATATTCAAAGCTTTGGCTAAAGGGAATGTTAGTGTATTTATGGTTGCACAAGCTTCATCCGAAAATACAACTACACTTGCTGTAAAAATTGAGGATGCCGATGAAGCAGTAAGGTTGCTGCAAGTTGAATTTGCCAATGAAATCAACTATGGCGAGATAAATAAAATTTTTGCAGAGAAAGATATGGCAACTATTGCCGTTGTTGGTGAAGAAATGAAGGGCAGGCATGGTATTGCAGGGAAACTTTTCGGTACATTGGGACGCAATGGCATTAACGTTGTGGCTTGTGCCGAGGGCGCTTTGGGGCGTAATATATCCTTTGTTGTCGACCGTAAAAATTTGAATAAAGCGCTCAATGCTATTCATGATTCTTTCTTTTTATCGGAATATAAAACGCTTAACGTTTTTTTGGTAGGGGTAGGAACTGTAGGCAAAGATTTGTTGCAGCAAATTAAACAACAGCAGAATAAGCTTTTGCAACAAAATGCTCTGAAACTTAATGTTGTGGGAATAGCAAATTCAAAGCATTGTATTGTGAACAACGATGGTATTGATATAGACAATTATAAAGAACTGTTGGCGAATTCAACTCAAAAATCTTCTCCCGAGATTCTTAAGAAATTTATTTTGGATATGAACCTGCCTGATTCCGTATTTGTTGATTGTACTGCAAGCACAGATATTGCAGGTATTTATAATTGCTTGTTGAATAGTAATATATCCGTAGTTACGGCGAATAAAATTGCTGCTTCGTCTGATTATGACAACTATTTAAAATTGAAAAATTCGGCAATTAAGCAAGGCGTTAAATTTTTATTCGAAACCAATGTAGGAGCAGGGCTACCCATCATTAATACCATAAACGCCCTGATTAACAGTGGTGACAGAATACGAAAAATTGAAGCGGTATTATCGGGGACATTAAATTATATTTTTAATACAATAAGTGACAAAATACCTTTCAGCCAGACTGTTATAATGGCTCGGGAAGCGGGTTATGCAGAACCCGATCCGCGAATTGATTTGAGTGGAGCAGATGTTATCCGCAAGTTGGTTATTTTAGCACGTGAATCGGGTTATATTTTGGAACAAAATGATGTTAAGTCTAAATTGTTCATACCCTCAAACTTTTTAGAGGGGTCAACAGATGATTTTTTTGATAAACTAAAAACCTTAGATGCCGATTTTGAAGAAAAAAGAAGGAAGCTGGAGCAAGAAAATAAACGGTGGCGTTTTTGCGCCAGCCTTGACGATGGTAAAGCCGAAGTAAAGCTGATAGAAGTTGGGATAAATCATTCGTTTTATGAACTGGAAGGCAGCAACAATATCATTACGCTTACAACCGACCGCTATCAAAACTTTCCAATGATGATAAAAGGTTATGGCGCCGGCGCCGATGTTACAGCCGCAGGGGTTTTTTCGGATATCATCAGTATTGCCAATATACGGTAATTGTATGCTTGTATCTAAGTTCTGAACAGAAAAAGCCGTGTTAAAAGCGTGGCTCAATTACTTCCCATCCTACTATATTTTTCTATATGTTTCCATACGGTATGGTTGGATGTTAACTCTGGCCATGATACGCTTTCTTTTGTTTCGGTCGGCAATGGCAATTTACATATTTGTGCTCATCCATATAGCCGAAATAAATTCCAATAGTTCTGCCAACTTCATCAATCGTACCGGCATTAAGCGTAATATTTTCTAGCTTATAATGCTCAAATACCCTGATAGCTATTTCGGCACATGCCCGGGCATCCTCACCGGCATCGTGATGCAAAAATTTTATATCAAATTTTTTTGCCATAGCCTTTAAACTATACGATTGTTCGCCTGCCCACGCACGGCGTGCCATGGCTACGGTGCAGGCTATGGTTAAATCGGGTACTGCAATTTCGAATAGTTTCAGGGTGTTGAATAATACGTTAATATCAAAACTTGCATTATGGGCAATTAACAAGTTGGTATTATCGAAATAAGGCTTTACCGTTTCCCAAAGTTTGTCAAACAACGGTTCATTTTCCACATCATCGAGTGTTATGCCATGGATGCTTGTATAAAAGGGGTAAAAACCGCCGTAAGGCGGCTTGATTAACCACGACCGGCTCTCAATTATCTTATTATTCCAAACTACAGCAATACCTATCTGACAAGCGCTGTCGCTACGCGGATTGGCTGTTTCAAAATCAATTGCGATAAAGTCCATCTATGTTAATTTGCCAATATATTAATTATGAAGTGTAAAACGTTTATTTGTTGATTTAAATGATATGTATACTGCGTACAGCATATTGTAATTGTAAATGTTCACATCGCATGTCGCATGCCACAAACTATTCCACCCGTTTAATGTCGGCTCCGATAGCATTTAAGCGTCCGTCGATATTCTGGTAGCCCCTGTCAATTTGCTCAATATTGTGGATAACGCTTTTACCTTCGGCCGACATGGCTGCAATCAGCAAGGCTACCCCCGCACGAATATCTGGCGATGTCATTACCGTAGGGCGCAATTTTATTTGTTTGTTATGCCCTATAATTGCAGCGCGGTGCGGGTCGCAAAGAATAATCTGCGCCCCCATATCAATCAATTTATCAACAAAAAACAAACGGCTTTCGAACATTTTTTGATGAATAAGTACACCACCCTTGGCCTGTGTTGCTACTACTAGAAATACGCTTAATAAGTCGGGAGTCAGTCCTGGCCAGGGCGCATCGGCGATCGTCATAATCGACCCATCAATAAACGTTTCTATCTCATAGCATTCCTGTTCGGGGATATGAATATCTTCACCCCTGATTTCCATTTGTATACCCAGACGTTGAAACTGGGTGGGAATTATCCCCAGATTTTCAACGGATACGTTTTTTATGCTTATCTCGCTTTGAGTCATTGCGGCCATTCCTATAAAACTACCTACTTCAATCATGTCGGGTAAAATGCGGTGTTCAGTTCCTCCTAGGGATTCAACACCTTCAATTGTCAACAGGTTCGAGCCTATGCCTTCAATTTTAGCCCCCATACGGATAAGCATTTTACAAAGTTGCTGCACATAAGGTTCGCACGCCGCGTTGTATATGGTGGTTTTTCCCTTTGTCATTACGGCTGCCATCACAATATTGGCCGTACCGGTAACCGATGCCTCATCGAGCAACATATAGGCCCCTCTCATGTTTTTGCCCTCTACCCGGTAAAAACTGCTGTCGATATCATAATTAAATTGCGCCCCAAGATTCTGAAAACCGATAAAGTGCGTATCTAGCCGCCGACGCCCTATCTGGTCGCCTCCCGGACGCGGAGCATAAGCCTTGCCGAAACGGGAAAGCAACGGCCCTACTATCATTATCGAGCCGCGTAAACCGGCGGCCTTTTTACGGAAGCTATCGGTATGCAAATAGTCAAGATCGATATCCTTTGCCTGGAACGAATAGCTTGTATCGCTTATTTTTTCGACAATTGTGCCCAAATCGCCAAGCAGTTCAATCATTTTATTAACATCCAGAATATCGGGGATGTTATGGATTATAACTTTTTCAGAGGTTAACAGTACGGCACAAAGTATTTGTAATGCCTCGTTTTTTGCTCCCTGCGGATGGAGGTCTCCCCTTAGACGGTAACCTCCTCTTACTTCAAAAGTTCCCATATTATTGTTGATATTTAGTCAATTAATAAAAAACATTACACTGGACGAGAATTTAGAGAACAGCCTTTCCAACCCTTCCTTAACAACCCTGCTCCGCCAGAGGGGGCTTAAAACCCGAGACTGTCTCAAAAGCTTTACGAGTTATCATTGGCTTTGTCGAACTCACAAAGCTCGATTCTTCACTTCGTTCAGAATATAATTTTTCTAATAATGAGATCTTTAGCTTTACTCAGGATGACAAAAACGAGTTAGATTCTGACTTTTGAAACAGCCTCTTGAAGAGAGGCGTTTTGTTCTTTTATTTTTATAAACTCTATTGGTTTTTCTACGAAGGTACAAATAAAAAAGTTTTGTACCAAGCAAAACCTGCGATAGCTTGTTTAAATAATTAATGTTATATTTTTTGTCATGCTGAACGCCGTGGAGTATCTTGTATCTCACACATAAATAGATCCTTCGTTTCACTCAGGATAACAAAACATATCAATAAGTTTTTTTAGGAACTTATGAAAATCCACAATCTACAATTAGTACTGTTGCATTAATTTTTGAGATTTATTATAATTTACTTATATATAAGTAAATATGATTATAATTTGATGTTTTGATTTGAATTGAAAGTAATTTTGTTTTTCATAGAAATTGCAGAATCTACAGTTTTATTTTAGGAAAAGCCTTTAAAAATTAATTATTTACTAAATATCAAGTCAATCAAAATGTAAAGATCGATTAGATTTATTTAGTACCAGTTTTTAACGCAATAGTATTAATCTACAATCATCAATCTATGCCTCCGCCCATAACTTTACTTCTTCAGCGTAACGCTGTGTTATAACGAAAGATATCCTTATTACAGCTAAATTGACTACAGCAGGCTGTCGTTGGGTAGTATCAGCTATTGAAGAATTGATTAACTTTGTATGTTTAGTTTAAAAATTCAATTGAAATTAGTTATGCAGACACAGTCACGCACAAAGGTTATTGACCTTTTGAAATCAAAAAAGACAGGACAGGAATTTACGGTAAAAGGATGGGTACGCACAAAGCGCGGAAACAAAAATGTGACTTTCATCGCGTTGAATGATGGTTCGACTATCCACAATATCCAAATTGTTGCTGATGTTGCTAATTTTAATGAAAATACTTTAAAACTTGTTACAACAGGGGCATGTATTTGCGCCAAAGGCCGTTTGGTTGAATCGCAGGGCAGTGGGCAGCCCGTGGAACTGCAAGCCGTATCGCTTGAGGTTTACGGCACGGCCGATGTCGAAACATATCCGCTTCAAAAGAAAGGGCATACGCTCGATTTTTTGCGCGAAATAGCCCATTTGCGTCCGCGTACCAATACGTTCGGCGCTGTTTTACGCATACGGCATGCCATGGCTTATGCCATTCATAAATACTTTAACGATAACGGATTTTTTTATTTACACACCCCAATCATTACAGGGTCGGACGCCGAAGGAGCCGGAGCCATGTTTCAGGTAACTACGTTCGATATCGGCAATCCGCCCCGCACGAAGGACGGTAATATTGATTATACACAGGATTTTTTCGGTAAATCGACTAATTTAACGGTATCAGGGCAGTTGGAAGGCGAGCTGGGAGCAATGGCTTTGTCGCAGATATATACATTCGGGCCGACTTTCCGTGCCGAAAATTCGAATACTCCCCGCCACTTGGCCGAGTTTTGGATGATTGAACCCGAAATGGCTTTTTACGAGCTTGATGAAAATATGGATTTGGCCGAAGATTTTATAAAATATCTGGTTCGTTATGCCTTAGAAAATTGCGAAGACGATTTAAAGTTTTTGAACGATATGTGGGACAGGGAATTAATCGAGCGTTTGAAAGGGATTATTGCTACCGAATTCAAACGCTTGGATTACATCGAAGGTATTGAGATACTGAAACAATCGGGTGTTAAGTTCGAATATCCAGTTGAGTGGGGAGTAGACCTGCAGTCGGAGCATGAGCGTTATCTGGTTGAACAATATTTCAAGCGGCCAGTTATTCTCATAAATTATCCAAAAGAGATAAAAGCATTTTACATGAAGCAAAATGCCGATGGTAAAACAGTACGGGCTATGGATGTGTTATTCCCGAAAATCGGGGAGATTATCGGAGGTTCGCAGCGCGAAGAAAATTACGATAAGCTGAAAAGCCGCATTGATGAATTACACATATCCGAAAAGGATTTATGGTGGTATTTGGAAACTCGTAAATTCGGCACGGCTCCGCACAGCGGTTTCGGTATGGGGTTCGAGCGATTATTGCTATTTGTAACCGGTATGTCCAATATCCGCGATGTTATTCCGTTTCCCCGTTTCCCAAAAAATGCCGAGTTTTAAATAAATTGAAAAACATAAGATGTAAAAGAACAAAAACGCCTTTTCCCCTGCTCTCTCCCAAAAAGAAGGAGCTTTAAGGCTTCCCTTTAGAGAGGGGTGAGGGAGGTTGTTCTCTAATGTCGTACAATTAACAATTAATTGAAATACTATGCTTAAGCAAAGCTTGCAACAAAAGTTATTGCAAAAATTATCGCCGTTGCAGATACAAATGATTAAATTGTTGGAACTGCCGACCATGCAGCTTGAGCAGCGCATTAAAAAAGAGTTGGAAGAAAATCCGGTATTGGAAGAAACTGCAAATGAAGAAGATCTTCCGAAACAGGAAACCGACAACTCCGAAGATATTGGTGCAGGAGATAATGAATTTTCATCGGAAGATTATATGGGGGATAATGACGAAATCCCCAGTTACAAGCTTAAAATAAACAATCATTCAGCCGACGATAAAAGAGAGTACTCGGTTGTGTCCTATGGCCCCAGCTTCCAACAAATGCTTGATGAACAGTTGGGTTTCCGTTATTTAAATGACTGCGAACATGAGTTGGGTTTGTTTATTATCGGCAGTATTGATGACGACGGTTATTTGCGCCGTGATTTGGAGTCAATAGCCGATGATATCGCTTTTAAATTAAACATCGAAACGACTAAAGAGGAGTTGGAGCAGATACTTGAAGTTATACAGGGATTTGACCCTCCCGGCGTAGGCGCCCGTAATTTGCAGGAGTGTTTATTGTTACAGATCAAAACGCGTAACCGCGATCTTGAAAGTGTGCAAATTGCAGAAGATATTCTTAATCAGTGTTTCGATGAGTTTACTAAAAAACACTATGACAAAATAACAGCAAGGTTAGGCATAAGCGAGGATATGCTGCGCGATGCGATTAACGAGATTTTAAAGCTAAACCCGAAACCCGGCGGCGGGTTTAATGATGGGTTTATCGAACAAGTTCAGCAAATTATACCCGATTTTATCCTGGAAATAAAAGATGGCGAGTTGCAGTTAAACTTAACATCGTACAATATTCCTGAACTCAAGGTAAATCGGGAATACTCTCAAATACTTGATAATTATGCAAACAAACAAAGAGATGTCAGTCAGCAGGAGCGTGATGCTGTAACTTTTGTAAAACAAAAAGTCGATTCGGCCAAATGGTTTATTGATGCCATAAAACAACGGCAAAATACCTTGCTGATGACAATGAATGCCATTGTAAACTTCCAGCGCGAATACTTTTTAACCGGAGACGAAACAAAACTCCGCCCTATGATTCTGAAAGACATAGCTGATATTACGGGTCTCGATATATCCACCATATCGCGTGTTGTAAACAGTAAATACATACAAACTTATTTCGGTATATTCCCTTTAAAGTTCTTTTTTTCCGAAGGGATGGTAACTGATTCGGGTGAAGAAGTTTCGACCCGCGAAATCAAAAAAATCCTGTCAGAGTGTGTCAATAAAGAAAATAAGCATAAACCCCTTACCGATGAACAATTAATGGAGGTGTTGAACGAAAAAGGCTATCCTATTGCCCGCCGTACTATTGCAAAATACCGCGAACAGCTGAATATACCGGTAGCCCGCTTGCGTAAAGAATTATGAATCGTATTACGACACACTACCTTTTAATATGCTAATAGAACCAATGAACAAATCAGCGAATAAGCAATAAAAATTTAACTCATATTGTATGAACATTGTATGGGCTATAACATTAATTGCTATAAATAGTTTTGTATTAATCACCTGCATTATTGCATTTAAAAACAGAAGAATAAACCGTTCCTTAAACAAGGCGAAAAAAACCAGGGAAAGAGGCGATAAATCGAAGACTATGGCTTATATCGACAAAGCTTTGAAGATTGTACCCGAAGATGTATACGCACTAACCAACAAAGCTGTAGTGCTGCACGATATGGGCAGTTATAACGAGGCAATTGACTATTACCATAAAGCGTTGATCTTAGCTCGAAATAGCGATATGCTGGCCACAATTAATTATCATTTAGGTATACTGTATTGTAATATGGAAAATTACGAAGAATCGAGAAAATGTTTCAATAACGCTATGAGCGATGAAAATGTGCGGAATGAAGAATTTTGGAATAATCTGGGAATTTTACAATATAAAACGAATGATAAAAATGCAGCTTTACGGAGTTTTGAAAAAGCGTTGTCGATAAATCCCAAAGCTACCTTTATTATTGAGAATAAGAAAAATTTATTGGCCGAACTTGATTAATTGAAAATGGAAAACTAAAAATGGTATCAAAGCGCTACAACACACGATTTTTAATGTGCTTATTTGTTGATTCTTTTATCAACAAATCAACAAATCAATTATAATGTCTACTATATTTTCCGATGAATATTTTATGCGCGAAGCTTTGAAAGAAGCACAAAAAGCTTTTGATGCCGATGAAGTGCCTATAGGAGCTGTATTGGTATGGAACAATAAAATAATTGCCCGTGGGCACAATCTTACCGAAACCCTCAACGATCCTACCGCACACGCCGAAATACAGATTATTACAGCGGCTACTAATCATATAGGTGGCAAATATTTAAACGAGTGTACGTTGTATGCAACGCTCGAACCCTGCGTAATGTGTGCCGGGGCCTGTTATTGGGCACAGCTCGGCACATTGGTTTATGGAGCCGCCGATGAAAAAAGAGGAGTATTTTTAATTCATGCTCCTGTTTTACACCCCCGTACAATAATAAAAAGCGGAATATTAGCTGAAGATGTAACAACAATGTTGACGAATTTTTTCAAAAAGAAAAGAAAAAAATAAACTCTTTATCTCCCAACTATCTACCTATAAAATAAGGGTTTTACATGCACTCTGCCGCTCAACATTATATTTGTTCTTCTCTATTTCATAAAATTTTTATTATTTTTATATGTTCATTAATTCGTATTACTTAACAATCTTTTAGTCTGTTCAAGCTTTTTACAAGGAATATGTATGAAAATAGTTTAAAATGAAGCAGATTAGCAATGTTATTTCCTCATTTTTAACGTCATATAAAATAGATTTATATGAGCAGGAAGAAAAGTTAGGAACATTACAAACAAAAAAACAATTTACAATTTGTGTCCCAAAAGAAATTACCGTAAACGAAAAACGAGTGCCTTTAACACCCGAAGGCGTTGAATTGCTTATTGCCTACGGGTATAAGGTAGTTATTGAAAAAGATGCCGGGTTAAATTCCGATTTTTCCAATACGGAGTATAGCGATTGTGGCGCTGTTATTGGCGAAACTCCCGAGGAAGCGTATAAGGGCGATATTATTTTAAAATTGAACCACCCTCAACAGCATGAGATAGAAATGATTCCGGAGGGTAAAATTGTTGTTTCAAACCTACATAAACGCAAGCCGACTATTGAGAGCATACAGGCATTAATTAAACGTAAAATAACGGGCATTGCCGTAGAATATATTACCGACCACTCGGGCAGGTATTCTATACGCAACACCTTGTTCCCAATTGAGGGAAAGGCAGTAATGCTGATGGCTGCCGAACTATTGACCAATGAGCGTGGCGGGCAAGGCATTCTGCTGGGAGGTATTGCAGGTATCGCCCCTGTTGAAGTCGTAATTATCGGGGCGGGTGTTGTTGCCGAGCATGCAGCACAAGTAGCTACCGTTTTGGGAGCTATTGTTAAAATTTTCAGTTCCTCTATCGGCGAGTTATATGTTTTGAAGCAAAAATTGGGACAGTCGTTGTTTACCAATATGTTGCATAAGCAAGCGTTAATAAAAGCGCTCCATACGGCCGATGTTGTGATCAATACAGTCAATTTTGAGGAACATGATTTATCGTTCAGGCTTAACGAAGATTACTTTAAAGTGTTAAAAAAAAGGACTGTGGTACTCGATATGTCGGGCGAAAGCGAAATGTACTTTGAAGATGTCATAAGCCAGGGGTTTAACAGAAAGCTTTTTAAAAAGTACAATATTATTTATCATTGTATGACAAATGTATCGTCGAGGGTTGCCCGTACATCCAGTATGTCATTAAACAATATTGCTATCGAGATCATTGACCAGATAACGCAATCCGCCAACTTTATTCAATTATTACGTAAAGATAAAGGACTGTGCAACGGGATATACGCGTATAACGGCATTTTAACCAACTCGCTTTTAGGGCGTATGTATAATATGCCATATCAAGACATTAATTTATTGCTTGCCGCGTTTTGATGATTACAATATGTTAATTTACTAATGAGGAAATTAGAGAATGTGAGAATTATTTTAAAATTCAGTCATTTACGAATTATCAAATTAAAAAAGTCACATATCGGCAAATTCCTGATCTTGCTCCAATGCAAAGTAACAACATCGGGGGAGGCGATTCCAATAAACTGGATTTCGGCTTGCATGGTACGAAAAATAATTTTCGGGCACGCATCTGGGAAAATAATTTAATTATTTATATACAATAATATACGTATTAAAGGCATCGGAATAAAAAGATAAAAAAAATTCAGCTAAAGCTTCCAGAGCGATAGACCATACATAAAATCGCTATATTTGAATTTGATCATGTATACAAGCATTCGGTTTAGCAATTTGTTAATGGCAAGAGTTAATCTGCTTATTTGCTTATTCTCTCATTAGTACATCAGCATATCGGCAAATTGGTAAATTAAAGAAGTTGTACTACTATTATTCTAAATATAACGCCTATTATAAACGGAGATAACATTTACAAAATATAAAATGGAAAACAAAAGAAACTATTTAGAACGTAATCTGGCAGAAGCTCTCAGTTTATACGAAAACGATGCAAGCCGCGAGGCCATTGATATGTATAATACTATATTGCAACAATCTCAAAACGAACTTACAAACGACGACCTGCAATTGGTTTACTTTTATTTGGGCGGCGCATATTTCGATTTAGACCAGTATGCCGAAGCGCTGGACTATTTCGATAAATCCCTTGGTATATGTGCCAACGATGCCGAAATATGGAAATCAAAAGGTGATGTTTTTCTGACGATAGAAGACTATCAGACGGCACTGGAATGCTACGATAAAAGCTTAGAAATTGACGCCTATGACGCCGAAGCATGGAACAGTAAAGGCGATGCCTTGTACTTATTGGATAATGAAGGAGAAGCCCTGCAATGTTACAACCGCAGTGTTGAAATTGACCCAAATAACGCCGAAGCTTGGAACAACAAGGGTGAGGTTTTGTACCTGATGAAAGAATACAAGGATGCCTTAGAATGCTACAAAAAAAGCGCCGAACTCGACCCCAAAGAAAAATCGTACTGGCTGAATAAAGGCGTTATCGAAAACGAACTGGAAGAGTATGAAGATGCTGTAGATAGTTTTAGCCGTAGTGTTGAACTCGACCCTGATTTTGTTGAAGGATGGAACGGAAAAGGACTGGCTTTAAGCCTACTGGGCGATGGCGACGAAGCGCTGGAATGCTTTGATAAGGCGCTGAAAATTGACCCCGACTCGTCCGAATCGTGGGATAACAAAGGGCTTGCTTTAGAAATAATGGACAAGCTGCCCGAAGCCTTAAAGTGTTACCAGGCTGCTTTACGCTTAGACCCCGGAAACGAGTCATATGAAGAAAATATCAAGGAATTACGGAAAAAAATGTAGTACACAATAGAGTTTATACCGATTAATAGTATATTCGACATGATCATTTAAAGTTGTGTAATCCGCAAGCGACTTCAAAGACTAAATCATCGAAGAAAAGTTTGTAGCAACGATAGTGTTCTTTGACAATACGAAAAACCTTAACCCCTCCAATAGCATGTTCAACTTTAACTCTGAAGGAGCAGATGTTCTTATTTTGATCTTTCTGTTCCCGACTAAGCTCTTTTCCTCTGGGCTTGCATGTTGACATTTGAACGGTTACTGCTTCAGGTTTATAAGTTAAAAACCCTCCGTCCTGCCATAAACGAATGCTGTCAGGGAACCACAACTTCTCATGGCTGCAAATATGTTTATCATGGAGCTTGCCCCGATAAGTTCGGCTCATCCAAATTATTCTCAAATCGGGCAATGCTGATAGCTTGTTTTTCAAGTTATGAATTCTTTTTACCACTGCAATGTTCATCTGCTGTTTCATAATCGGATAGCCCTTAAATGAGACGCTCGGCGACTTCAAGCAGGATGTCCTCACTGCTCTCTTTAATATCACATCCAAGTGTGTTGGCTTCCTATGAAGTAATTCTCCTATCTTCTTTAGGGTTTGCCTTAACAAGAGAACAAACAGATGAATCAACATATTGGCTTTAGTTTGGGTACTGCCAAAGCTTGCTTCATGGTCTTCCTGCAATGGGTTGGTTTTAATTGTATATTGATTATAGTAAATGTCCTGATAACGACTATAATAGAACTATCATAATATGTAAGTTGATAAGAAATAGATCTTTCGCTTCGCTCAAGATGACAAAATATATCATTAATTTTTTTAAGAACTTAATTAAATCAATTAACACCATGAATAATAACCCGTTTGAATTTGATTTCGCCAAGGGTGAGGAACTTTTCAACGAAGAACGCTATGAAGAATCTGTTTTGGCATTCCAGCATATTATTGATGCCTACACTGGTAAGGTAGATGCTAAAAAACTGGCGCGTGCCTATTTCAAAGTAGGCTCGTCATTGCAACGCATAAACAACTACGATGAGGCGCTTGAGTATTACACTCAAGTGTTGCAATTAGACCCCGACTATGGCAACGTTTGGTTTAATAGGGCGGTAATTGCGGGTAACCGTAACCAATTTGCCGACTCTGTTACGTATTATGCCGAAGCGCTACGGCTAAATCCCAACGACGATGGGGCATGGAGCAACATGGGTATCGATTATTGTATGCTGAAAGACTACGATTTGGCTTTGTCCTGTTTTGATGAGGCATTACGTTTAGACCCAGAAAATGCTAATTACCTGTTTTTAAAAGGCATGACGTTTTATAATAAAGATGAATATGAGAAGGCAATCAAGCGCTTCGACGAATCAATAAGGATACAAGCTGAATATATCGATTCATGGTTTTACAAAGGGCTGAGTTTGTATTACAACAATGAAAATACCGAAGCCGAAGCGTGCTACGACAAAGTGATCGGCCTTAACCCCGATTACGATGCAATATGGTACAACAAGGGATTGGTTAACTATTATCAAAGCAAATACAACGAGGCCATACAGTACTTTGATAAAGCTATTGCAGCCGACCCTGACAGCGAAAACGCATTTGCCTACAAAGGGTTAACACTAATGTATTTGGAAAAATACGACGAAGCTATCGAGCAAATTAATGAGGCGATACGGATAAACCCCGAATATACGGAGGCATACCATTATAAAGGCCAATGTTATTATTATATGCAGGATTATGCAACGGCTATCGATTGTTTTAATCAGGCTATCGACCTGAACTCCCGGTACGAAGATGCATGGCACTACAAAGGGTTGAGCCTGTTTTACGCCGACCGCTTAGCCAAATCGGGCGAATGTTTCGATAAGATACTCAGTATAAACTCATACAATAGCGAAGCATGGGCGTACAAAGGCGTTTTGGCATACTCGCAGGAAAACAATGCCGAAGCTATTCGTTGCTTCGACAAAGCTATCGACCTGAATCCCGAAAGCAGAACGGCCTGGATGAACAAAGGGATGCTGTTTCAATTTGAGAATGAGTTTGACGAAGCCGAAGCCTGTTTCAGGCAACTCGTTACGCTCGACCCTGATAATGCCAATTACAGAAGCTATTTAGGCGATATTTTGGTGGCTAAAGAGAACATTACCGAAGCCCGGGAGCATTTAACAAAAGCGGTTGAATTAAATCCTGATGTTTACGAAGCATGGTTTAACTTGGGCTTAATATCGTTTTATGCCGATGAGTTTGACAATGCACAGGACTACTTCACGCATGTATTCCGCATAGCTCCGGAGCATGCCTCGGCATGGTTCTATACAGGGCGGATTTATATGGAAGTCGGCAAATTTGAAGAAGCCGTGAGCGCTTTTGATAAAGCCCTTTCAACTGATCCGAAGTATGGGTATGCCTGGAGCAGAAAAGGCGCCGCCCTTGATAAACTGGAAAAATTCGACGAGGCTATTGCCTGTTACAATAAAGCAATAAGCTTCAAACCCGACATTGCTGACTTTTACAACAACAAAGGGGTCACTTTAAATAAAATGAAAAACTACGCCGAAGCTATCGATTGTTTTACAAAATCCATTGAATTAGAACAAGATGACTATACTATTTGGAGCAACATGGCAGAATCTTTATTCATGCTTAAACGGTATGAAGAAGCAATAACGTGTTGCGACCGCATTATCAGGCTCACGATCGCACCGTATTGGGTATGGTACAATAAAGGTACTGCGTTAAACGAAATAGGGCGGTATGCCGAAGCCATACAATGTTTTGACGAGGTTATACGTTTGAACCCATCATTTGAAGATGCTTACACTAACCGGGACTATGCCGTTGAACATTTAAACGAACAAACCGGACACGGTAACCCTAATACCCTGCCGAATGTAGAAGTAGAAGCAGCTTATGAGCTTTTCAATAAAGGATGTGAGGCATTTAAGGAACAGGAGTTTGACAAAGCCTTTGACTATTTTGATAAGGTTATCGACCTGGCTTCCGATTTTGCCGAAGCCCATGTGAATAAAGGAATTATTTTACAGTATCAGGAAAATTATGCATCCGCAATGGCGTGTTTTGATGAGGCTATCCGTTTACGCCCGGATTTCCCCGAATCGTGGATATACAAAGGATCTATATTAAGCAAATTCGGAAAATACGAAGATGCTATACAATGCTTTGATGAAGCTATACGCTTAAAACCCTGCTCCAACGAGGCTTGGAACGATAAAGGCAATGCATTGGTCAATATGAAAAAGTACGACGAAGCGTTGGCCTGCTACAACGAAACTATCCGTTTAGAACCCAACTTCAAGGGGGCGTGGATTAATAAAGCCCGTACCTTATGTATGCTGGAACGGTACAACGAAGCTCTGCAAAGCTATGAGGAGGTAATCCGTTTAGATCCATCTAATTCTGAGGCGCTTGAAAGAAAATCCATAATTACGGGCGAACTGGAAAAACAAGGTAACGAAAGCCTTGGCGAAAAAATAACCGGTTGGCACAAAAAGGCGGCGATCGACTGGTTTAACGAGGGGTGTAGCATGTACGAAAATAATGACTTCGCCAAAGCCCTTGAGTGTTTTGATAAAGCAATCAGCTACAGTCCCGATTTTGCCGAGGCATGGAACAACAAAGGCATTATTTTAAAAATGATGGAAAAGCATGCCGAGGCCCTGATGTGCTACGATAAGGTGCTGACCCTCGACCCCGTCCATATCAATGCATTATTTAACAAATCAATGGTTTTTAAGCTATTATATAAATACGAAGACGAAATACATTGTTATAATAAAATATTGGAAATACAACCCGATTTTTCGAAAGCGCTGATTAGTAAGGGAACGGCATTGGCCAACTTGAATAAGCTTGAGGAAGCGATTGCATGCTATAACGAGGCGATTGACATCGACGGAGCATCTGAAGAGGCGTGGTTTAACCGGGGCTATGTTTACAGTTTGCTGGATGATGCCGGAGAAGCCGACAAATCTTATGCCGAAGTTATACGAATAAACCCTAAAAATCCCGAAGCATGGTTTAACCGGGGGAATGCCCTGAGATTTGTGGAAAAGTACAAAGAAGCCATACAATGCTTTACTGAAGTTATTAATATCAAATCCGATTATACTGATGCATGGGTAAACCGAGCAATTTTGTACCGGATAAGCGGTAAGTATATGGAGGCGTTAAAAGGCTTTGAACAAGCGATTAAGCAGGAACCCGGCAATTATTTATTATGGCATAACCGCGCCGCCATTTTAGAAGATATGGGCTACCCTGCCGAAGCCATTGAAAGCTATGACGAAGCATTGCACCTGAATCCGGACCACGAAGAATCGTGGATAAATAAGGCTGTAGCCTTGTACAACTCGGATAAAAACCTGCAAGATTGATGTATTGCCTCAACCAAGTATTGCGCATTAATCCGCATAACGGGGTTGCCTGGAACAATAAGGGCGAGCTGTTGGCACAGGCTGGACAGGAATACTACCACGATGCGCTCGACTGTTTCAAAAAAGCGGTTGAACTGCATCCAGATTACGAACGCGCAAAAGATAATTACCAAAAAATATTGAAATTATTGCAAAATCAGTAGTTTATTATATATTGAACAAAGATTTAAAGAGCTGAAAATTGAAATATAGAATCAAGTATCAAGACAAGCCTCCTCTAAGCTTGCCCCTATGGGAGAGAACCATAAGCCCCCCTATCGGTAGGAGATATCAGGGTGAGGTTTTATTGTGATTCACTATTAATTATTAATGAGTAAATGTGGTAATAATCAGATATATAATTGTAAACTATATTGATTCGGCAAAACAATTTTCGTTAAAATGATAAAAAATTTCATAGTCTATTGCTGAATTAAAAAAAAACATTACCTTTGCATCGAAAAACTGATAACCTGGTTCGGTAGTTCAGTTGGTTAGAATACGTGCCTGTCACGCACGGGGTCGCGGGTTCGAGTCCCGTCCGGACCGCAGAGAATGTAAGCCCTTGATAATGAATATATTATTAAGGGTTTTTCTTTTTTCGAACCCTCGGTCTAAATATCTTGTATTGTACTGATATTCTGTATTATAAACCGTACCCCTTATCTATTTTACTCTCTATTTGTGCCCAGATTTACCCTTGTTGTGTGTCCAAATCATGTCCTATTTTTGAATTTATGAGAAATAGGACACAGTCGAATTATCCTTAGTGAAAAAATTATGTAAGAAATTTAGTACTATATAAATATGTGATTTTTTCTTGCTCTAGTCTTCGCCCATTTGCTTTTATAAATTCATATAGTTTAGACTCCTTATCATTTAAATTGGATAAAACAGGAGGATTAGGTACAATATTTTCAACACTCATATCTTTAAATTCATCATAAGTGTCCATATCCATCATTATGGATTTTGTATTTGGAAAATATCCTCTTAGTTGAGATAAAATTTGGAACCCATGAACATCAATATCTCCCCAATAAAAAACCTCTTTTGATTGTAGCCAGAGTACATTTTTTAAACATTTAATTGCAAAACCTTTTCCGAAAATACCAATTGTATTTTCCAGTTTTGGCAAAGTCAGAAAATTCATTTCATTTTCTGTGATATAAACCTTCGAATACTGAAAATTAAGATTCACAAATTCTTCTTCTGTAACAGAAATATCTGTTATTCCAGAAAAATATTTCTTTGCAATATCAACATCTAATAGTTTAACTCTAATTTGAGCCAGTTTATATTTAAGTCCAAATCGTTTTTCAAAAATTAGTTCATTAGTGTCTTGAATGCTGTTTATTATAAGTATATTCAATAATGATTGAATAACAGCCTTATTTTCCTCAATAAACTTTGTATGTATCTTGATAGGTAATTGACGGATATATAGGTTTGGATTGGGATTATTTACAAAATAACGGCATACTTTAAGCAGATCGAACCACTTTTCTGTGTTGCCAATAACTTTGTCCGGATATTTTTGACACCAATCAATAAGCTCCGGAAAATCAGATACAATGAGTAATACATCTCGTTTGAATGAAACAGCTTCATTTTCCTTTCCTATAAATTTCAGGTAGTCTCTTTCATTCTCAAATGTAATTATTTGTGGTAAATCTTGCCAACCATGCTTTTTCGTATTGATCGTTTCATAATGGATAGTATATCCATATTTTTTCCGGTCAGTGGAATATGAAATTAGTTCATCTAGTTCCTTTTTCATCAAAACAAAGTCTTCTGAAGGCTTCTTATTAGAACGGATTTGCCTTGGAAAGAAACTTTGATTTCCCGCTACTACTGATTGCAAATATTCCTTATACAAAGCGTTCGCTTTTTTCTTTATTTCGATAATTGTTATCATGATTGGATAGCAATAAATTTCCGTCTGTCTGCCTGAAATTGTAAAATAGGCAAATCATAAATAACAGCATTCCGGTTGCTTTCTCTTTTTACAAAATGAACTGCAGAAATATATGGCTCAATAATTCCTGTTTTATCTTCAGGAGTAACACATAATAACTGTAAGTGCAGCTGTTTACAAAGTTGCATTAAATAGTTTGCTTTTTCTGCGTCCTGATTACTAAAAGACTCATCAATGCAAATGAAGCGAAATGAATTTGTATTTCTTCCAGTTTGGCTTATTCCAAATTGGTAAGCAATTGCCGAACCTAAAATTGTATAAGTCAACTGAGCCTTTTCGCCTCCTGAAAGTTTTCCTGTACTATCGTAAGTTCTATATATGCTTTTATCTTCCCTACGCAATTCTTTAGCACTAAAATTTAACCAATTTCTTACATCTGTTACATATCTACGCTCATTTTCGTTGTTGGAAAGAGTTTCTATTAAGGATTTTATTTTCAAAAAGCTATCTTCTAAAATTTGATCGTTTTTTGCTCTTAAATATTCAGCCATATTGGGCTTCCAATCCTTAAGTCTTAGCCTGAAATGACGAATCTTATCCGAGTTATCTCTTTTTATATCTAAAAAGATGTATGTTTCGGGACTAGGGCGAAAATTGATTTTTTCTAAAGAATTATTCAACGCTTCAATATTTTCTCTTATATTCTCTTCCTGTGTCTCCAAATTAGCCTGAAATTTGGTCATCCGGTCAATCATATCATTATTGAGGTATTTTTTGAAACGTTCTTTGTATTCATATAATTGTTCATTTTTAATATGGAGATATAACTCAACATATTCTGACACGAATTCGGTACTTGCCGATAATTTATCTGTATCGCTTTCCCAATCGGGGAATTTTTCCCGTAGTTCTTGACTTGGTTTTTTGAATTCAACTAAACATCCAGATAACTGTTGTCCTAACAATCTTATTTCATCTTTATTCTCATCTATATCGGAACGTAACCTATCAATTATTTCTTTTTGAATTGATTCAAATGTAACTAAAGTAAGTTGTTTTAATAATTCGAATTTTGATTCAAAAGATGAAAATTGGTTTGTGAAATCCATATCTGAAAAGCCAACGATAATCTCCTTACATTTTTGCAGCTGTAGTTTATTATTGTTACAGCTACTATCAATAAGTATTTGGTTTTTATTAAAATCACTTAGATTATTATTCAATGTCTTTATTTGGTCGACTAAATCGTTCAATTGCTTTTTTAATGTTTCAACCCGATTGTTGGTTTTTATCAACTCATCTTTTTCTTCTATGATCTTTTGAATGCCAACAGCAATTTCCTGCCAGTTAATTTCTTGAAATTTATCAAAATCTGATAATTTAATGGCAATTTCTTTTTCATTATTCAAACGGCCATATTGACGCCTAAAAGTCTTAATTTGCTTTTCAGCATTTTTTATTTCCATGTCAATATCCGAAAGAGCCTTTTGAGTGATTTTGATTTTTTCCTTATTGTCCCAGCCTAATACAAAATTAGCTTTATCAAATATTTTTAAACGATCATCTTTTTCATGTCGCCTTTCATTCTTAATCAAGCCGGAAGACGTTAAAGCACGCTTACATGTTTTAAATGAACTTAAATCATTGGTACAGACATAATCAAAATAAGTTCGTACTTGATTCTCTAGCCAATCAGCATATTCAGATTGCCTGTTGATTTCTATTTTTGAAAGCAGGCTATCCTGTACATCCGGAACCAATTGATTCAAAAAATTTTCTTCTTTTATTCGTTGATAAACAATTCGTCCGTTTAAATTATTTTCGTTAACAAATTGGTTTACATGGTTATAAAACCGCTCAGGGACTATTAGTTGTAAAGCGAAATGATGCAATACTTTTTCAATAGCAAATTCCCATTCTTTTTTCGCTTTTACTTTTATCTGAAGAAGTTCTCCAATAAAAGGAATTTCGACTTCAGAAGCTCCAATTGCTCGCAAAATTTCCTGACGAATTTCCGCTACTCTTCCTGTGATATTATTTTTTTGTTTGCGAAGAGTGTCCAACTCTAAAGCTTTTCCCTTATAGTTATTTTCGAGATGCTTTACTTTTTCTTCTTCTATTATGTATGAACGATAAGCATCGGAAGCATCATTTTCTATGGTATCTTTTTGGCTTTTTATCACTTCTAATTGCGTATAAAAATACTGTTCGTCCGGATTCTCCTGTAGATTTATTTTGCGGATAAGGTTGTTATACTTATTCAGCAATCCTTCCCTACGACTCTTTTCTTTAGTTTGCGCTGTAATATCTTTCTCTAGTTTTTCAATTCGATTACCAACTTCATCTTGCTTGATCTCAACAACCAAATCTGTTTTGTCATTTTCTTTTCGCTCAATAACAGTTGACAACTCATTTATTTTTGAATTGTATTCGCTTAATTCAAACTCCTGCTTTTTTATTTCTTTCTCTAGCAAATCCAACTTCCGGGTAGTAAAATAGACTGGAGCTGTATTTTGTAACTCATTAAGCTTATGTTGTTTTTGATTTAGCAGTAGCAACTCTTTTTCTTTTTCTATGATCGGGTCTAAAAGTGTCAATTGAGCTTCTGCTTTAAGGATCTGATTATGTGCTTTTACCAATGATTGAAAACCTTCTTTTAGAGAGAAAAATTCATCTTCTATATTCGTTTCCTCTAACATATTCTTTCGGATAAAATCATCCAAATTACCAAGCACTTTCAGTCCAACTGTCTGGCTAAAAAGAATAGAAGCTTTTTCCGAACGCATACCAAAGAAACGTCGCATTGATTCTGCATACTTTCCAGGAGAATCAAAGAAATCAATCTGTTCTTTAGTCCCGTATTTAGGATATTTTTGCTTCAAGCGTTTTTTCCATGAGCCATTCGCATCAAAAGGAGTGAAGTCTTTCTCGATAGAAAGATCTTTGTGGGATATAACAAAATTTCGCTTCATCTCAGAGCCAACAAACCACCGAGTTTGAACTAATGTTATAAATCTCTCTTCGTTTTGAAACACGGCTAAAATAATTGAATATGTTTTTGTTTTATCTGGACGAAGTCGTTGAATTTCTCTTGTTTGTTCGTTTTCTATTTCACCAATTTCTCCCAGCACATACGATTCTTCCGATCGTTCATCTTTAGTATTTGCTCCAGATGCCTGATTATAACGACGCATACGCCGTTCAGGAACTAAAAGTGTCAGGATTGCTTCTAAATAAGTTGTCTTACCGGCTCCATTAGCCCCTGTCAACAGACTGGTGTTTCCCTTCGGAGAAATGCTGTATATATGTTTATCAAATACCCCCCAGTTAAATATTTCAACCCGCTGAAGTCGATAACCTGCTTCCGATGATTGAGTGCTGAATAAACTATAATTGTGACTCATAATCGGTTAATTTTTGTTTGAACTCTAATAATTTATCTGCTGTAATTTTTGATTTGATAATACGACGGACTTCATATTTTAGGTCGTCAACATATGGGCTATCTTCTATCTTTTTAAGAAAACCTAACCCCAGCATATCTTTTATTAAAGTATCGAGATTTCGCAATAACTTAGCCTGATTTGATTTTTCTTTGAAAAACATTTCAATTCGTTCCCTAAATTGCTTGTGTGAAATATACAAATTCCGAGTTTCCGTATCAGTAATTTCAAATTCATCTAACCATTCTCTAAGTAATATACAAAGTAAAGTCTGCTCGTATGTTAAAGGCATTCGTCGGATTAGTCCAATTGTTTTTCCATCCTCATCTTCCTTCTGCCTTAAAAAGGCATACCCATCTTTTTCTTCAACAATAAGATCTATCCCTATTTGTCGAAGATAGCGTTCAATTGGGAATTGATTCAGTACCAACTCACCCCATAGTTTATCTTCATAATAAATAGAACCTTGTAATAACCTTACAATTACAGGTGCATAAGGTAAAAGTGTTGTATCTATGTTTTCCATTATCGGCAATATATTATTTGAGGGATTTTCAGATATTTATTTTCTTCAACATCAAAAAGCAGAACATCAGAAATATTTTCATTTACAACATACTTTTCCGAATAATTAATCAGAGAAATATAACCTATCAATTCATTCAAACCTTTGGTTACAGGGTATCTTTCTATTACCTGACTAAGTGTCACTTGTTCTTTATCATTCAATAATGAATCTATTTTTCCAATTAACTCTTTTATATTAACAGTGTCTGGACTAAAGAGGTTACTCATGGTTTCCAGATCTGCTTTTGACTTGAACGCTTCAGGATGAATGTTAAATTCTGGGATAATCTTTTCTTCTCCTAATTTTCTTTCCATTGGCATATTTATTTCTGCTTCCAGTTCAATTATAATTCCACAATCTTCTGGAATTTTATGATCAATGAGGCAGAGAGAGACCTGTTTGATTTCAGCGATTGTTTCTCTTATTTTTCGGCTTTCCAACAAATGTTTTTCTGCAATAACTCGTGTCAATTTTTCAGCTAACAGATTATTACTGTCTAAAACTTTCTTCCCTGATTGAAATAGAATAGTTTTGATTCGCTTCAGATTACGATTATTGTATTCAATGCCTCTGTCTTCTAAAATATCATACACTTGCTTAATCAATATTTTTAGAGCATCCTGACTATCTTCGTCTATCAGAAAGTTCCAAAATGCATAGAAACTTTTTCCTTGGTCGCTCTCTTTTAATGTATCTAAAGCATCAAATGTGTAATGTAATATTTTCCCTTTTGACAAATCATATTGGCTTTGTTTTTCATAAATATCTCTTGTTATCATTTTAAAAATATCTTCTACTTCCTTAAAATCACCAATTAGTTCGTTAGTCAATCGGGAAATATCTTCAAAACGAGATTGTATTTGATAATCTTCAAATTTCACAACACTTCCATCACGCTGTATTCGACGGATTTCTTCATCTATTTTCTTTTTCCGTTCTTCAAGTTCTTCTATTTTCTTTTTAGGGTCTTCAGTATTGTTGTCCACTAATTCTTTAAGTTTGTGGAAAATATCTTTAAACTTCGATTCTGTTCCAATGAACTTTCGTTCTTGCAACAAATCTAACATCTGAAAAACACGCTCCGTATGTTGTGTCAAAACATTGTATACAGTCTTTTCTGTGTCATCAATATAATTTCTCAGAAAACTGTCGTTTGTCCAAGTCTCAATATATTTTTTTGCTCTTTCGTAATTATCCGTTCCGAACGAAGACATGTCTTCTTCATCTAAATAATTTAGTTCGTCTATGTACCAAGCTAATTGATTTACCAATTTTTCATTTTGAATACTGATTTCACCCTGTTCTTTAAATTGTGAATATAAAAAAGACAAAATAAGTGGAGCGTTACGCGAGCGCAACAACTTAAAACTTGGTGAACTTTTTAATTGTATCTCGAGTTTTTGGTAATCCATGAGTATTATAAAAATCTACTTATTGTTAATTCCAAATTCATATCATTAGTCTATTGAATGAACATTTTCCTCTTCAAACCATAATTTAGCCTGACTAATCACATTAAGGCTGGGATTATGATAAAAGACAACAAGGTTTTCTTTTGCTCTAGTACAACAAACGTAGAATATCTTTTGTGTTCGTTCTAAAACACTTTGTTTATCTATTCTATTTGTGAATAAATATTCGAAATTATAATCATTCCATTTGCCATTGTCTAATATTACAAGTACATTGTTAAATTCTGTCCCTTTGGTCTTATGTTGGGTTGAGAAAGGTGTTTGTCCTTCTAAATATTTAAACAATTCCTGAAACTCATTATAATTGACGTTTTTTACTTGGTTATAAATATATATTTTTTCTTCACGGAATTTCTCTAGTTTTTCATCTATTAAACAAATACCTTTTTCATGAGCGTCATTGATTACTTCTTCAATAGTTTTATCTCCTACATTAACTAGACTTTCGATATTCTTCCTTAAAGTTCTTTTATCTTCAATGCTGTTTATTTGCTTGTAATCAGTGATTCTCAAAAATTCGTTATATTGCCCATTGATATATAGAGTTATATTAGTTTGTATTTTGAATAGATGCCTTATTAGATTATCCCTTTTAGAGCCTTTCTTGTTTTCATCATCTTCATCTTGTTTTTTGTCATCTATCAATTGGTCTTTATCTACATATATTTTTGAAAATTTAGCATAGTTATAATCTAACGCCGTTTGATATAAGTTAGGGTTATTGTCAATAAATCGTTGCATAGTAGGGGTTGGGCTGACAGCATTCAAATCTCTACCTGTTTTGCCTCGTTGCGAGATTGCGACTACTTCTCCAAAAGTATTTGCAGAAAAATCAGTAGTAACTCCATTGCTCTTGATGTAATCCTTTATTCGTTTTTTGAAATCTAATATGTAATCTTTATCGTAAATATCCATCAATGTTCGAAATCCGGCTTTATCAGCAATTAAGTTATGAGTTAGGTTTAACTCTTTTGTTTCTTTTGCATCTGAAAAATTCCAACCGTGATGTTCAGATAAAAACTGCTTAACTCTTGAAATGTCTTCATTTGTAGAATGTATAAACATAATCTTCCCCTCTTTTACCTGACCATCCGCCATATTAGGTGCAAAATCATCAGTTGAAGGAACTTGCGTTATTTCGTCAGTTCGTAGTCTGTTTGCTAATGATATTATTTTCTGAGGATTTCTTCTGTTTTGTGCTTTTTTAACCTCTTTCACTTTCCCTTTGCCCTTATATTCATTGATATTGCCAATACCGTTATCATATATAGATTGCATAGCATCACCAAAAAAGCCAATGGTACTATGCTTTTCGTTCTTCGCAAAATGTTCTAATAGGATTCTGACAACTTCCCTATGGGTATCTTGATATTCATCAATGAAAATAAATCTGTATTTGTCTTTTACAATATCACAAAGTTTAGGATAATGCTCAAACATATAGTCTGCAATCACAAGTAGTTCATCATGGGAAATAATGCCATCCTTTAATCTTAAGTATTCTTTATATTGAATTTTGACAGGTTCTTCTCTATTATCAAAAAAATCATTAGATATATTATCTAAGTCGTCTATTCTTACTTTGGTTACATTTTCATCATTGACCAATGCAACTATTGCTAATTTTAATTCCTTTTGAAAATGCTTAATGTTGTCCCACAAGAAGTCGTGAATAGTCGAAACATTCAAATTCTTATGGTTAACACGTTCTTCAATTTCCTTGACCGCCGCATTTGTATAGGTCATACAAGCGACTTTTGAGATTGGATTGTCTGCAATAACCTGTCTTATTACCTGAACCAAAGAATATGTTTTACCACTTCCTGCACCACCACTTAGCAGAAAATTGTCACCATTAGCAATGTGTTCCATAATTTGTAGAAACTCGTCTTTTGGTCGCTCTATTATTAATCCTGTTTCAGCCATAATAATCCTTCTTTTATGTACAAGGGGATATCCCAATCTTGAAAATCATTTTCAGCACTTAATAAAAGAATATCAATCGCAAAAGTGCCCTTGCTTTCTATGCAATTTTCTGCTAAATAAAAAGGTGTTGCTGTTAAGTCGTAAAAATACTTCACGTTCTTCAACCCTTCAAACTTTGATCTATTAGCCTTAATAAAGTTTCTATTTTTATCAATACTGAAAAATGAATCTTCAAAACTTCTTGCCTGATATCCATTCTCATTTGTTTGAAATGCTATTTGGAGAAATCCATTTTTATCAACAATCCAATCGTTGTCTTTCTTAAATCTTTTGTTTTCAAAACCTAGTGCAATCAAATTACTAAATACATGCTCATCAAAAAAGAAATTTAATGCCGGATTAGAAGTTCTTTCACCCTCTGAAACAAGACAAGTGAAATCTGCTTTCCTCTGTTTTCCTGTTTTTGTTAATTTGATATTGCCATTTGCATCTCTAATAAAATCTTTCTTTATTGAATCTAAGTCTGTAATCACTAAAGATTTTGTTCCAGTGAAATTGATAAATTTTTCAAATATGTTAGCATAGTTACCTACCTCAACTATTGATATATTCTGTGACAACAAAGGTTTATCAGGGTTATCCTTGTCTATTTTCTTCATCATTGCAGGTAATAAAATACGCTCTGTATCGCCCTCAATAAAAATTGCTTTATCAGCAAAAAATAACTCTGCACGATTTATTGTTAGATATTGCTTTAGAAATCGAAAGTTTTTTTCTTGACCATTCTTAATATACTCTTTTTCTAAATCTTTTAAACTTCGTGCCTTTACACTATTTGAAGTTTCTTTTTTTAGATACTTGATATCATTGAAATCACTATCTGCAACAATATGTGAAGAATGTGTGGTTATGATATACTGCAATTTTCTTTTTTCTCCGTCCTCTCTCTGAATACCTTCTTTTATCAGTTTCTTTATATTTTTAATGAATACATACTGCATTTGTGGATGCGTATGTGCTTCTGGTTCTTCTATGAAAAGTAAGTTTATATCGGCAGGCTTTTTCTCTTTTTCGCGCTTAAACTCTTGAATAAGAATTTCTATTTCGAAAATCATACAAATCAAGTTCATATAGCCCAATCCATTATAATGTTCCGGCAACTTATTATCATTATCGTGCTTATAAACAACAGTAGTATTCCCCTTTAATAATTCCCGATGTTGCAAATTTGAAATAATTTCTATTTCTGATTCATTGGGTTTAATGCCGCCAAAATCACCTACTTTTTTAATTATTGTTTTGAATAAATCTACATATATATCGCTTAATTGATCATCAGTTTCGCTTAACTTATCTTTAAAATCTTCAACAGCCTTATTTTGATCTGGACTTGTTTCTGTTTTCTCATATATCTTTGATGTCTGCATGGACAGTGTTTTATCTACTTCTTTATTTGCAACATCTCTACGAGCACTAATATATTTAAAATTAATAATGTCTTTTATACTTATTAATTCCTTATCTAGGTCAATAAAGTTGTCATCATTAACGATTTGTGTGTTTTTGTTTACCTCGAGAGATTTTCTATATGATCTAAAATATTTATCATGATTTTTTCGTAGAAAATCATACAAAGATTTTGGCTTATAGTCTTTATTCTCATTTTGCTTAACTACTTCGTTAGCAGCAAACTCTCGATAATCTTTTCTTACTTCTATATATTTCTCAAAAACTAAAAGATACTCAAAGCCCAATACAATATAATTGTTTTCAGGGTCTAAATCCATCATCACCCGACTAACATTCTCTAAATTGCATGTTTCAGTATATTGAATGAATAACTTCAACTTAATACCTTTGTTCTGATAATCATTTTCATCAATAGCATTATCGCCTTCTATTAAGTTTTGAACTTCTTTCTTAAAGTCAATATTGAAATCGTCGAAATAAAATTTATTCTTTTCTGATTGATTAAGAAACTTGTCAAGCACAGACAATATAGATGTTTTACCTGTGTTATTTTTGCCTATCACTAATGATAATTCATCTTCTAAATCAATAGAGAAGTTTTTGAGAAGTCTGTAATTTTCGACTTGAATTTTAAATATCTTCATATCATAGCTTGTTTATCAAAATAACTCTTTCGGATTAATCTTTAAAAACTTATCATAAGGAATTCCTCCTGTACCAACGAGCAAAACCTTTTCAGGGTGAAATCTCTCTGCAAAAATTCCCATGCCTGCATTTTCAGCTTTCATTCCACTTTTCACTTCAAGTCCGATTACCTTATCCCCTTTTTCTAAGACAAAGTCAACTTCATAATTTCCATCTCGCCAATAGTAGAGGCTATATCTTTCGGAAATGGAATGATTAATCAAATGTGTACCAACAGAAGATTCGACAAGTCGTCCCCATAATTCAGGATTGATAATTGTTTTCTCATAAGCTTCATCACTCTGAGCAGTAATCAAAGCATTGTTATACACCTGAAACTTCGGGCTTGAACCTCGTTTGCGAATTATATCTCCCGCATATTTATCTAAGCCTCCCAACAAGCCACAATCGGATAGTAGCTTTAAATAATTTGCCAACGTTGTAGTATTTCCTGCATCTTGAAGTTGTCCTATGATTTTTGTGTAAGAAAGAATCTGACCGGAATACAGACAGCCCAATTCAAACAATCGTTTCAACAGAGCAGGCTTGTCAACTCGTGTTAACATCAAGATATCTTTGGATATACTCGTTTCGATAAGCGAATCCTTTATGTAGTTCTTCCAACGTTCCTCATCACTAATTAGCGTTGCTGATCCAGGATAGCCACCAAAATAAACATACTGTTGTATGTTCCATCCAAACGCTTCCTGCATTTCAGGATAAGACCAATGACCTAAATATAAAGTTTCAAAACGACCAGCAAGGGACTCAGTTAATCCTTTTTGAATTAACAGACGGGAAGAACCAAGCAGAATCACTTTTATGTTGACATTCTCACGGGTATCCTTATCCCATTGCTGTTTTACAACCTCGCTCCAATTATCAATCTTCTGAATTTCATCAATTACCAATAAGAATTCAGAGCCCCCCGATGCTTTTAATCGTAATCTCGCTGACTCCCATACCTGCATCAACCAAGCAGAGCTTGTTGCCGAAATAGCATCTGCGGACTCATATAGATTAGGGGTAGATAGTTGTGCCAGAAGTTGAGTTACCATAGTAGTTTTACCCACTTGGCGAGGCCCTAGAATAACCTGAATAAACTTTCTTGGCTCTTCAATTCTTGCTTTAACCGACTTCAAATAAGGACGTTCAAACATAAATTTTAAATTTACTCAATATGAATAGCAAATTTACTCAATATTTTTAATCTTGCAAATATTTCCTTAAATATTATCATTTCCAAGTACTTTAGTATGTGTTTTAATTTCTAATACAAATCATATGACACACACATTTAAGCTTTCGTTCTTCTTGAAGAGAAGTGCAATAAGGAAGAACGGCAAAACTCCTATTATCGGAAGAATCACAGTAAATGGAGAAAAAGTAGAATTCAGCACAAAACAGGAAGTAGCTTCCTCTAAATGGAACGTAGGCACTGGGGAGGGAAAAGGGAATAGTACCGAGATAAAATTGTTGAATGAGAATCTGGATTCTATCCGAATGACTATCTATTCATTTTATCGAAACCTAAGCGAGCAGCATGAAATTGTTACTGCCGAAAAAATTAAGAAGCTATATACACAAACGGATATGTATCCTCAAACGCTTCTTACCTTATTTAAGAAACATAACGAAGACGCATTAAAGCTGGTCGGGCGCGGACGTTCGTTGGTAACGTGTAAGAAGTACGACTTGGCATATCGTCGGGTAAAAGAGTTCTTACTCCATCAATATGGGAAAGACGATATTTATCTGGATAACCTGAATCTGCAATTTATAAATGACTATGAACTATATCTTCGGGTTAATTGCAAGCTGGGTATTAACATGACGGCAAAGATGATTCAGCTACTGAAGAAAGTGGTAATAATGGCCAGAAAAATTGGAATTATTGGATTTGACCCATTCTTTCAGCATCACACAAAGTGGGAAAAGGTAGCTATTGAATACCTGACAAAGCAGGAGATTGAAAAGATTATAAAGAAAGAAATTACCATCAAGCGACTAGATGTTGTTCGTGATGTTTTCTTATTCAGTGTTTTTACCGGACTTTCCTATATTGATATAAAGAATCTCACAATTGACAACATACAAGAGCGATACGACGATGCCCACTGGATTATAACAAAACGGCAAAAGACAAATACCAAAGTTGAGCTTCCGTTGTTAGATATTCCTTTGAAAATTATGGAAAAGTACAAAGGTGAACAAAGTGGGCTAAAGCTACTGCCTGTTATGAGCAATCAGAAGGTAAATGCCTATCTCAAAGAGCTGGCTGATATATGCGGAATCAAGAAACGGCTGACATTCCACGTTGCAAGATACTCGTTTTCAACTTCAATCATGCTTGATAATGGCATATCGATAGAAACGTTGAGCCGAGTTCTTGGTCATGTAAACATAAAGACAACCCAGCTATATGCAAAAGTAACCAATATGAAAGTCCATAAAGAAATGAGCACCTTATCTAAGAAATTGCGATTTTCTTATTAGAAGCAAACAGAACAATTCCACATTAGTCTAAAGATTTGTGACATCAATGATGACACAAATGAATCTTGGTGCAAGGTGCAAGTATCTATATATAGATAAACTTGCACCTTGCACCTGACCTAAATTATTCTTATTCAGAATGATTGTTTATTCGGGAATATGTTGTATCTTTGAGCCTGAGTTTTATGCAGACAAATTGGTGTCAATAGCAGCCAGAACTGCCAAAAATAAGGCTAAAATGGAAACTAACCTAATTTGTACCCCATAATGATCTTTGAGAGAATAATTCACTGAATAATAGCGGACTGACGTATTTAGTTCAAAATCCGTCCGGACCGCAAGTCGCTAAGACACAGCTTACTCAAAAGAAAGACAAAACAAGAAAACACTTATGGATATATGAGGATTTCATACATTCATAAGTGTTTTTAGATTAAATACATAGTATATATTCTTTCTATTATATATAATGTATGCAATATCCTTAACTATTGAATTTAGATATCTATTTACAGACGCTTATTATTATTTATCACTAGGAAGTTCATTCAATGATGATTATATAAAAGATTTGATTTCTGCTGAGCGAAAATATCAATGGCCAAATTATTTATATGCTATTCTGATAATCCTAATACCATCTGTATTAGTTAGTTTTTGCTTATATGTTGGTATAATTTTAAAAGGATTAAAAACTTCTTTTTCAAAAGTACTTGATATTTCGTTTAAATCACAAATTATTTTCGCACTGAATTATTTCATTTGTACTTTACTTAAAGTATTTAATTTAATTCAAAAAGATTATCAAAATATAAATAATAATTACGATTTTCAATCATTACTTGTTTTTTTAAAAAATAAACAGCTGCCTGACTGGTTAGTATACCCACTTGAAAAAATTAATACTTCGGAATTAATTTTCGTACTATTTCTTTCTTTCGGTTTTAGTTTCATAACAAAGCAAAGCTATAAAACATCTATTATATTTGTCTTTATATGTTATGGAATAGGGTTGTTTATTTGGGTGATTTTTACTTTATTTCTAAGAACGCTTATTTAAATTCATGTTAAAGCACTGTAATTTACCACATTGCATGGCAGTTAATGTCAGACAAAATTTTAATTTTAATATTTTTAACTATGAAAAAATTAAATGTTGAAAAAATGGCTTCTATTATTGGAGGTAAGTTCATTGGAGGAACCACTAAATGTGGAGATTGCTACAAAGGAACTACGGTTTGCCAACACGATTATTACTTTTTATGGATTAGAGTTGATGGTACAACGCAAGAATATCCTTGCTAGAAGAACATTTGTAAAATGAATACAGTAGAGGTCAAAAGACCTCTACTGTACATAAGCTATTTTATGAAATTAATTATTAGATAATGAGAAATTTAATTATATTATTTTTATTTTTAGCTAATCATTTTGCGACTTATTCTCAAGAAAGTAAATTTATATTAATAGACTCTGTCACAAAACAGGCAATACCTTATGCGGCAGTGTTATTTCACTCTTATGATAATGGATTGTATACAGATAGCACGGGTGTGTTTTATGCTAGTAAATCAGAAATTATTACATTATCGCATTTATCATATTGTCATAAAACTATTGAATTATCTTCAATTACGGATGAATTTATCGAACTCGTTCCAAAAAGCTATAGTCTAAATGAAGCTATTGTAACTCCCAATCACAAAAAAACATTAAAAGGGAAAGAAATAGGATATAAAAATTTAGGAACACGAACTAAATACTCAGGAACTCGCGGAACAATAATCGCAGTTTACATACCTAATAATGAAACTAATAAACAGCAGTTTATTTCTAAAATACTTATTGAGCTTGATAAGGAAAAAAAAGATGAAGATGGGTTATTTCGTTTACACCTTTTTAATGCAGAAGGATGGTTAAAACCGCCACAAAGTGAAATACTGTTTAGTGATAAAATTTATCCTAGCGCAACACAATCTAAGAAAAGTTTTTCAGAGGATGTTTCAGAATTTGGCATCATATTCCCAAAAGAAGGGATTTATCTAGGCATAGAATGGTTAGCTACAGCAGATAGAATAATGGGAAGACCATTAAGTACAAATCCATTTTTAGGATTAACAAATAAATGCAACGAAAATTATACTTGGATAAAAAATATTTGGTCTAATGAGTGGATTGAACTCAAGGATACTGATATTGTAAAATTAGGGAAGTATAAATATTTAAATGCAAAAATAAGTATAGAAATTATAGAGCTTCCCTAACAATTATGAAATTGAAAACTGTAAAATATATAATTGGAGGTATTATTATAGTTGTTTTAATTATGATTGGACATCTTTTCTCCTCATATTATACGGAACATGGAAAAAAAGAAAAAAGGAAAATACTACCTGAACTTTGTTTAATTGATATTCTTGAGAAACAAATTTGTCTAAATGAACTTGAAAATAAATATATAATCGAAAAATAGAAATGTCCATTTTTGGAAAAATGAAATGTCTATTTTTTTTAGAACTTTATTAAATATTTTTGGGCGCTCCGGTTTTGATTAGCGCCCATTAATAGGCAGCCTCAAGTTTAAACGAAAAGTCCTGAACCAAATTCGGGGCTTTTAAAATACGTTTAAACAGTGTTTAAAAGGCTTTTAAACACCTAGAAAACATTATATCTAAAGATTAGCAACCCCACTGCAATGAGAATTAGCTGTACTTATAACACAGTTTTTAAACAGATTGTCGGCATTCAGATTATGTTCTGCCCAATCCGTTAGCTCAATAAGCGAAGATTTTTTCACGGAGGTAAAAAAGATAAAATTACGGTTGTTCAATACATGCAATACCTCACAATAGTTTTTCAATCTATACATAAGCACATGTATTATACACACTTAGCTTGTACTGCAACTAGAGCGTATCGGCAACCACAAGCAGGAACCGAGGAAAGCTCCGCTACCTCAATTCATTGAAGAAATATATTTCAAATGCTTCACACGGGAAGAACCTGTAACCGTCTGTTCCCTGAAAGAAACCATAGCAAACAAGAAAGTTGATAAGGAGAAAAAGAAAAAAGAGAAGAAAAAGCCTTATTTATGCCACAAAATTAGAAACAGTTATCCAAACTCCGCAATCAAGAGGGGAAGGATATTTTGTTGGTCGGCGGCGGAGAATTGATTTCAATGCTACTCACTACAGATTTAATTGATGAAACGCGGATCGCCTATATTCAGTGATACTCGGTAAAGGAGTTCCTTTATTCCTTCATTGGGAAGAATTTGATGTTTTTTGATTTCTTTTGAAAACTCCTTGCAAAAATCATCTGCAGCACAATAAATTTCAGTAATTTTGTTAATAGTAAGTTGTGTCGTCATTTTTATTCATATTATTGATTTTTAGCTATACAGATAATGAAAATTAACCAACTTATCAGTTTTTCCATGCTTTTCTTACGTCGAGCTCAGGTTATATTAAGGTTATGCCACTTCCTGCGACTGATTATATTGAGGTTTCAAGAGAGTTTGAAAGGTTCCTCATTATATAACATGAACGGCTTTCTTGTTGCCGAATCAAAAGAAAGTATAGTTCGTACAAGTAATCGGCCCTCCAGAATTTATTTTCTGAAAATTGACTCCGACAAGAATGGCGTCCACACAAAAAAATAGTAAAGAAGAGATAATGACAGACATATTTGAAAGAATGCGAAAAAGAGAACTTATCTTTGAAAGTGATTCTGACTATCCGATACTTTATGAGGCGCTTTTGAGGGGTATGTGGATAACAGGACAACTCAATGCTTCTTATTACACTCCTGACCAAACAAGAGAGGTATTGAGTGAACTTACAGGACAAAAGATAGATAATTCGACTTGGATAGTTCCTCTGTTTTACACTAATTTTGATCAATTTATCCGTTTTTGGAAAAAAGTATTTATGAACAACGGCTATACTTTCATGAACAGAGGGGACATTACGTTAGAAAACGGTGTTTTCATTATTCTATAAAACATTCTCAACTTCATATAGCTATACAACGAGTAGGTATTGTCAATAAATCCGTCAGGGTTTGAAAGTGCGCTTGGAAACGGAAGCGTATCGATAATTTTTGAACTGATTGAGTAAAACAATAACGACAAAGACTAAAAAGGATTACTAAATGACGCCAAACAATATTGCTCCGGTGCGTTCTTCGGAACGCCATGCCATTCTTGATGTATTAAGAGGAATAGCCCTTTTCGGTATTTGTCTTGCCAATTACCCTGAATTTTCCCTGTACACGTTTCAAACAAAAGAGGTGGGAGAAGCCATGCCGACAGCAAGTATCGACCACATTATAAGATTTCTTCAGTATCTTTTTATAGACGGCAAATTTTATACGCTATTTTCGCTCTTGTTTGGTATTGGTTTCTCAATCATAATATCCAACGCCATGAAAAAAGGCGGTAACGGGATGAAGATATTTTATCGCAGAACGACTATCCTGATATTTATCGGGCTTTTTCATTTGATATTTTTATGGGCAGGAGATATTCTTATCCTGTATGCAGTAGTCGGCTTATTCCTGCCTTTATTCAGGAATGTATCAGATAAAAAACTTATCCTTTTTTCTGTGTTATTACTGTTTTTTCCTATTCTCATAGACGGATTTATCACATTCTTTAATTTGAATTTATCGGCTCCCGTTATCAGTGCGACCCAATACTTTCATAACAAAGCAGGCATTACGGAAGAAAACTTCCCTGTTTGGCTCGTAGAAGGAAAAAGCTACATGGATATATTAAAATTCAATTTAGCAGGCGCTTTCATCCGTATGCAGGAATTTATAGACGGAAATAGAATATTCAAAGTATTGGGATTATTTCTACTCGGTTTATACATAGGGCGAAATAGGATATATGCCAACCTGAATGATAACAAGAAACTATTAAAGCAGGTCATACAATACGGATTGCTTATAGGTTTATCAATTTCAATACTTTACGCTTGGGAATCGACAAGCGGTCATCCGTTTGGATTAGTCGGTCATTCCATTATCTACGCAATAAGCGTAGTTCCATTAAGCCTTGCTTATGCGTCTATTATCTGCCTGTGGTATCTGAAAAACAAAGAACGAAAACTATTCAATGTGCTTGCAGCGCCCGGCAGAATGGCTCTTACAAATTACATAATGCAATCCGTATTCGGAATAATTATTTTCTATGGAATTGGTTTTGAATTAGGTGCGAAAATAGGGCTTGTTTATGTGGAGCTTATTGCGATGGGAGTTTTCTTGTTTCAGGTTTTTTACAGCTACTTCTGGTTGCGATATTTTCAGTTTGGACTATTGGAATGGTGTTGGCGTATGCTGACTTACGGCAAACGGTTGAAGTTAACAAAACAAACAAAACAGGGGTGAGCTTTAAAACAAAAAACATTGAGCCTAATAACGAAGATAGAGTTGTTTATGAAATAGAAAAAGTCTTCCTGAGAGATAAGAATAGAAAATACCACACCGGTTGCTATGTGTGCGAAAAAACCAAAGGAGGAACATGTGCAATAAAAGACGATATGCCCGAATTATTGGAAAAAATTATACAGGCCGACGTACTTGTATTATCTACTCCTGTATATTTTTATTGCATAAATGCACAATTAAAGACGGTTATCGACCGCACGGCAGCAAGATATACGAAAATTAAAGATAAAGATGCCTAGCCTACTTAATAATAGCAACAGTTGGAGAACCGGAAATGAAAACCATGGAAGTTACAATAACTTCTTTTCGCGGATTTCTTGATTGTCTGGAAAATGTACGCGAGGCGGGATTAACGCTCGGACAAGGCGTACATATACTTGGAGAGGTAAAAGAAAACCCTGCCATGTAGGAAGCATGCATAGCAGGTACGACAATATAATCAAATATCATTTAAAAAACATTCGAGAAATGAAACAAACAATCAGTAACAAGTTTTTTGAGGGCGAAAGACCTTTATTTGCAACTAATGACATACGTCTTGAAAACGTAAAATTTTATCCCGGAGAATCGGCGCTTAAAGAATGCAAGAATGTAGAAGCCTACAAATGCGAATTTATGTGCAAATATCCATTTTGGCACAACGAAAATGCGTTGATTGAAGATTGCCTGTTCACGGTTTACAGCCGTGCGGCTATCTGGTATGCTAAAAACATACGCATGATTAACAGCCGTGTGGATGCACCCAAAATGTTCCGCGAAATAGACGGACTTTATCTTGAAAACGTAAAAATCCCAAATGCAGGCGAAACAATATGGAATTGCCGTGATATAAAACTTCGCAATGTGGAAGCGCGCGGCGGAGATTATATTTTCATGAACAGTGCGAATATCAACATTGACGGCTTCTATCTGCAAGGGAACTATTCGTTTCAAGATGCAAAGAATGTAATTGTCCGTAATGCAAAACTCGATTCAAAAGACGCTTTTTGGAAAACAGAGAATGTTACGGTTTACGATTCCGAAATAAACGGAGAATATTTGGGTTGGCATTCTAAAAACCTGAAATTGGTAAACTGTAAAATATCAGGGACACAACCATTGTGCTACTGCACAAACCTGATTTTGGAAAATTGCACTCTTGCCAACGATTGCGACCTGTGCTTTGAGTACAGCATACTTGAAGCTGTTGTAAACAGTAATATCGTAAGCATTAAAAATCCCGCAGGAGGTTTTATTACGGTTAATGATGTTGCAGAAATAATCATTGACGAAAATTGCAAAAATCCCGGAGCCTGTAATATTAGAACAAATAAAAGAACCTGTTGTGCCGGATGATACACGATTTTGACGAGATAATATCCCGCAGAAATAGCAATTCTTACAAATGGGATTCGGTAAATGACGAAAACGTATTGCCGATGTGGGTAGCAGATATGGATTTTCGTACAGCTCCCTCAATTATTAAAGCATTGGAGAAAAGGGTTCAGCACGGCATTTTCGGATATGCCAAAGCGCCTGCCGCATTTTTTAATGCAGTAACAGGGTGGTTTGAGAGAAGACACAACTTTTCAATTCAAAGAGATTGGATACTCTTTACAAGCGGCGTCGTACCTGCCCTATCCGCTGTTATAAAGGCCTTGACAAATTCGGGAGACAAAGTAATTGTTCAAACTCCCGTCTATAACTGCTTTTTTTCGTCTATTCGCAATAACGGTTGTGAGATAATATCAAATGATTTGCTCTATCAAAATGGAACATATACTATTGATTTTGACGACTTGGAAGAAAAAGCGTTTGACCCCAATGCGAAGCTATTACTGCTTTGCAGTCCCCATAATCCCGCAGGGCGGGTATGGACACGGGAAGAACTGCAACGAATTGGCGAAATTTGTTTGAGGAACAATGTGATAGTCGTTTCTGACGAAATACATTGCGATTTGGTTTATCCGGGACATACGCATATCCCTTTTGCTTCTATTAGCGAAGACTTTCTTAATAACTCGATTACTTGTAATGCTCCTAGTAAAACATTCAATTTAGCAGGTATACAAGTAGCCAATATCATTGTCGCAGACGAAGAAATGCGGCGCAAAATAGATAAGGCGCTCAACATAAACGAAGTTTGTGAAATCAACGTTTTTGCGGTCGAAGCATTGATAGCCGCTTACAATGAAGGAGAAGATTGGTTAGAGGGTTTGAAAACTTATTTGTACGAGAATTATTTATATCTGGATGCCTTTTTCAAGCAAAACCTGCCAAAACTAAAAGTCTTACCCTTAGAAGCAACTTATTTGGTTTGGGTAGATTGTTCCTCTTTGAAAATACCCTCCGAAGACATATCGAAAATATTACTTAATAAAGGCAAGCTGTGGGTAAATGAGGGTACAATGTACGGTAAATCAGGAGAAGGATTTATCCGTATCAATATAGCTACCAGACGTGAAAACCTCATAAAAGGATTAGAAATTATCAAGAATACCTACGGAACATGAAAACAACTGGCAGAAACGGGTAAAAGAGACTGTAAATTTAACTGAGTCAGGAAAGAATAAATTACTATTTTTACTAATATAGTTTTATAAAGCAAGCAGAAACAACGTTCGACGGAATGCACAGTAGTCGATTTAATTTTGAAAGTATTAAGAAGAAAGCTTATGAGCAACTCAAATCAGGCAAGTCTTTATTAGGCTATGAATAACAATATACGCCGACTCAGTGACCGGAGGGAGGAGAATCCGAGCAACAGGGTTTCCTCCGAAACTGTCAACGCCGTCGCAAGGGGTTCTTCCCGATATTCAAATCTGAGGCAATCGTCCTCCTGATAGCGCCTATGCCATCGTCCGGAAGGATGCCGTTCTTTACAAAGTTGCGGACGGCAAAAACCGCTCTGTTGCCGGAGCTGTCTATAACATTCCGGGAGTCAACAAAGAGGGTTATAAAGACCCTTAGTATGTATATTGTTAAAAGTGAAGGAGCCGATTTCCGGTTATCCCGCCTTTCAGGCTTACAATCCCTGAGAGTGGAAGCTTATCCTTATCGTCTGTACGGATAAGCTGACCGGATTTGTCGGCGCCGTCAAGAGTATTTTCCCTGATGCTGCAGTCCTGATCTGCATTGTACGCCAGATTCGTAACTCTATTAAATATGCAGCCGGTAAAAATCAGAAGGAGTTTATACGCGATCTTAAACTGGTTTACCGGGATACCGGTAAAGCACAGGTAGAAGCCGAACCAGACAATCCGGAACTCAAATGGGGTGATGATTCCCCGATCATTATAAAATCCCGGCGCGATAACTGGGACAGGTTCCCTGATTACTTCCATTATCCGGATGATAGCGCACGGATGATACACCATGAATAACAGCTTTGTTTACTTTTTTTATAGGTATCGCTGCATATAGCTTATCAAGAAAAAAGATAGCTTCGAGCGCTCAACATTAACAGATTTTGCAATATTTTCTAATGTTTCTCCATATTGCATACATTCTATTACGTTTGCTACAAATTCGTTTATTTCCACAATAATGGTTGTTGGATAGCGATATGCCAACGCGGTTGAAGAGCCTTTAATAATGTGAAAATTATGTATCATATCATTTTCTATTATTGCATTTCTATCCTGTTTAAGTTCAAATCCACCTTAGCCCGTGTTCTGATGGGTTTCCCGAATTTGTAAATCAATCCTAAATATACCGCTTGCGTATTGCTATCGGTAAAGCTTTCTGCAGTAAACCCATTCCCGTAACTATATGTTGTGGTATATGTGTTCAGTATGTTATAGATTGAAAGAGCCGCAGTAAGGTTATTTCCAAATGTTTTTTGCATATGAAACCGTAAGTTCCAGCGGTCGCCGGTTTTTGACGCATAGTAATGGGTAGTGGGATAATAAGTAACGTAGAAGTAGGCTATTAATTTTTTTGGAAAATAAAAAATATTGGTCAAGTTTACATTATAATTAAAATAACTTGCGCGTATATTTTGTCCTTGCGCATCAGGAGTATCGTACATATCTTCGTTCATGCTGAGAGCTAAGGTTGGCCGGTAAATCCCCCAAAAACGCGCATGATAATCGATACTTGTATTAAGAATAATTTTCTGGGTACGCCCTATGTTGTCCCAGGTAGTATAGAACACATCGTTATCCGAGTAATAAGTATTGACAATATCATCCTTCGTATGCATGTAAGAGGCAAAAATACTCCATGTTAACTTGTTCCTTTTCTGGTAAACACTCAGATCGATGGAATGCGTATAAGCAGGGGCTAAATCAGGGTTTCCGATACTACGGGCAGACGGATACTGATAGTTAATGACGGCGTAAGGGGACACATTGAATAACTGAGGCCGCTTAACCCGTTGAGTATAACTCAACGTCAGGCTTAAGCTCTTACTTACTTGTTGGTTAAAAGCTATGCTTGGATACAAATTAAAATAAGTGTTTGTACGGATGTGCGTAGTGTTCCGGTATAGTTTATCCTCGGCAAACTCGCCCCGCAGCCCGGCTTGCGCGCTAAACTTTTTTATCTTTTTCCCCATGATAAAATAAGCGCTCTCCAGCATGCGATCCATCTTAAACGCATTATCGTACCGCAACTGCCATGAGGAGGCATTTTCATCGTATTGCGACAGCTTATCGCCTAAACGCATGTATTCAATATCCGAAGCGGCTCCTGCTTCCAGCATCCATGTTTTAAACAGGGGCGTTGAATATTGTATTTCTACAATATTGTTATTCGATTTATACTGCATATCGTCATTATATGTCAAGTCCGTTTCGCTGTCGAAAAAAAGGTCGACTTCATAGGGCTCCCGTAAAATACTGCGTAACGTCAACCGTCAACTCTGTTTTATTCTTAAAAGTATGCGCGTAGTTCAGGCCTATCTGATTATCATTGGAACCGACCTTCACCTGTTGGCGGCTCAAATAAGATACCGGCTGCGATACTCCCTCTTTGCTATACCCGGTTTCCATAAGCATTTCCCCATTGCGAAAGGAATTTTCCCAATACAAGCTAAACATGTTCATACTATCCGGATAGTAATCTGCCCCTAAGCGTGCAGTAATACGGTTGATTTTCGGAGCGCCGCTCCGGATCTGATTCACGAAATAACCGGCGTCGTATTTCTCGTTTAAATACCCTTCTTCTTTGATGCCGGTATAACGGTCGTAGGCATTCGCAAATACATTCCATTTTTGTGTCCGGTAATTTAAGGTAGCAATGGCATTATACTGATTATTTGTTCCGCCGCTTCCCTGAATCATACCATTGATCCCCAATGGCTCACGCTTTGTTTTCAGGTTGATGATGCCGCCAATGCCTTCGGGATTGTATTTTACCGAAGGATTGGTAATCACGTCCACTGATGCTATCATACTTGCCGGTACTTTGGTAAGATCCTGCATAGCCTGCCCCGCAGGACGCCCATTTACAAGAATAGTTGGCGCATATGTTTTGAGCGTTACTTCCTGCCCGTCCACTTTTATTTCCGGTAACGACTGAATGACATCGGCAACGCTGGCTCCGCCGACCGCAATTTTTGGGTCTATATTAATGATCTTTTTATCAGGCCGAAATTCTATAGTCGTCCTATCGGCAGTTATCGTAACTTCATCCAACGCTCGTACATCCATATTCAGCAAAGCGTCCATCTGTATATTTTTTTGCGGTAAAGATTTCTTTGTAATTTCTATCGTTTTTGACAGATAACCCATGCATGAAATGCTTAGATAGTAATTCCCCTGCGGTAGTTTATTTATTTCATATTTCCCCCCTTCGTTGGTCATTGCCCCCGATACGACTTGTTTACTTTGAGCATCGTAAACGGAGATGGTTGCGTACGCCACAGGATTATTGTTAACGCTGTCCTTAATAACGCCGTATATACGGATATTTTGACCCAAGAGGCTTGCAGCGCACAGTAAAAAAGTACTTGCAAACAGAAGCAGGGATCTATTTAGTCAATCCTTATTAGCAGTACATCAATTTGGTTATTAGTAATTTATATTCGAAAACACGCATGTAATTCCACCATTTTTGTATCTTTGTAGTCTAAAAAACTGGCAAATCATGTTAGGCAAATTACCTGAAATCACGCAACGCGATCTATTTCGCCCGATGTTAAAAGATTTTATCGATCCCAGGCACGAGCTTGTCTTGCTTGCCGACGCGAT